>CAYUVK010000026.1:0-50648 GCA_964448105.1 uncultured Ignavibacteriaceae bacterium | reverse complement strand
ATATTCAAAGCGGTTTCAAAAATTATTTTATCATCATTTGTATGCTTTATAGTTTGTGAACGGGTGATTGTTTTAAAATCGGAATATCTTATTTTAACAGTAACTGTAGATGCGTGAAAATTATTATCCCTTAAAGTCTGACAGACTTTCCCTGCAATTTCAAACAAAATATTTTCAACAAGCCTCTTGCTGTTTACATCATTACTGAAAGTTGTTTCTTTTGAGATGCTTTTTTGTTCTCGTTCAATAGACAGGTATTCATTTCCGAATCCGTTCGCTTTCTTCCATAAATCAATTCCGAATTTTCCAAAAGCAGCGGCAAAAAAATCCTGCGGAAGATTTGCAATTTCTCCCGTAGTGTAAATTCCTCTATTTTGAAAATATTGTAACGTAACTTTTCCAACGCCCGGGATTCTTTCAACCGGCAGGGTAGACAAAAATTTTTTTTCATCTCCCGGTTCAACCAACATAATTCCTTTTGGCTTTTTAAAATCGGAAGCTATTTTAGCAATTGTTTTATTTGTACCAATTCCTATCGAGCAGGGGAGAGATAATTTTCTATCTATTTCGTTTTGAATAAAAAGTGCAAAGTTGTAAAAAGGACCGTAAATACTTTGACAGCCGGTAAAATCCATATAAAATTCATCGATAGAAGCCTGCTCTATTAAAGGAGCATATCTCTCTAAAATATTTTTTACAGCCCTTGAGTAATTAACATACTCATCATAATGGCCATGAAGATAAATTCCGTGCGGACAAAGTTTAAATGCGGTTCTTATCGGCATAGCCGAGTGGAGTCCGAATTTACGTGCTTCGTAAGAGCATGCCGCTACAACACCTCTGCCATGTGGATCGCCGCCTACAATAACAACTTTCCCTTCAAGCTTCGGGTTAAGTATCCTTTCCACAGATACAAAAAAGGCATCTAGATCTAAGTGAAAAATTGTTCTCATTTGTTAAACTCATTAACCTTTGAGGTTATAATCGGGATACAGTGGGTAAACCATGAAGGTTTCCCCAAATAGTGAACATTTGAGCACTATAATATAATTTATTCGGATTAAAATCAAGATATGTAAAAGATGAGTTTTTATTTTGTTTCTGAAATTTTAAATAAAAAAATATAAAACTTTAAACTCCGATTTAAAAGAATTATCTTTAGAAAAAATTTGAGGGATAATTTTAGGGGTTATATTCAAATTTATTTTTCCTCCAGTAAAACCCCTTCTTCATATATAAATTTTATTAATCTAAAAATATTTAATAAATAGCAGAATAATTCACCAATAAAAAACGGGGTGCTACTATGAAGCTAGTAAGAGTAATGATTGCTGTATCTTTATTTTTATTAAATATTCATGCCCAGGTTAAAGTTGGGGATGAAGCTTTAGGATCAAAAAAATATGATGACTTTCAGGAAGCAAAATTCTGCGGAACATCATGCCATGTGGATTTTCACCAGCAATGGAAACAAGCAATGATGTCCCAGGCTTATACACATCATTGGGATGAAGTTGAATACTTTAAGTTAGCAGTACCGCATGCAGAAAAAGATCCAATTGTTGCGGGCGTAAAAGCAGGCTGTAATGGATGCCATACACCAATTGCTTTTATGGCTGGAGATGTTCCTCCTCCAAAACCTTCGGAAATGTCTAAGGCTAATGAATCGGTTAATTGCGATGTATGCCATACAATAACAGGTTTTCAAGGAGATGTTCCTCATAATTTTAACTATGTCTCTGAACCTGGCGAAACAAAATATGGCCCGAGGGAGGGAAGTAATTCTCCTGAACATAAAATGAAAAAATCCGATTTTATTGGTACTGCCGAATTTTGCGGAACTTGTCATAATGAAAAAGATCCCTATGGAATTTGGGTTAAATCTACACATCTGGAATGGAAGGAAGGTCCTTATTCTAAGCAGGGAGTAAAATGTCATGATTGCCATATGACATATGCACCGGGAATATCTGCATCGATGGGGAATAAATATACAGATGTTAGGCAGCATCTTTTTCATGGTGCGCATGATCCGGGAAAAGTAAGAGGAACAATAGAATTAAGAATTCATCCCGATATAAATGAAGTAGAACCGGGATCGAAAGTTAAATTTACTGTCGCACTTTTTAATCAAAAAACAGGACATAAGTTCCCTACCGGTTCAGTTGAAGATAGAATTGTGTGGATGCATGTCGAAGCAATTGATACTAAAGGGAATGTCTATCATATACCTGTAGATAAGAAAGGTTTTGAAGGGGAAGAGTATACAATCGGGAGTGATGAATTAGCATATCAGGATATGGGTATTGCATTAAATGATCCTAATTTCAAAGGTGTTCAGCGGGATGGAATTCCCATCGGTGATAGAATTTTTAGGATGCCCTATTTTGATCCGCAGGGAAGAATGACAATTCAACAATGGAATACAAAATCTTTGGGAGTAGATTATAGGATTGGTCCGAGAGAAACAAAACTTGAAACATGTACATTCGCGGTTCCGATTGATGCTGCACCCGGTTTAATGAAAGTAACTGCAGTGTTAAATTATCAAAAATTAGTAGGACCGGTAGCAGAATTTTTAGGTGCGCCTGAAGAAGCGGAAATAGTAAAAGTAAATGATCATTCTACGTTAGTTAATGTTTTACCATAGACTCTGGAGGAAAAAATGAGATCCAAATATTATTTATTGTTTTTATTTATTTCTTCTTTCTTTTCCGAGGAAATTTTAGCTATTCCTGCATTTGCCAGGAAATATAGCATGACGTGCAAAACCTGCCATTCACCTTTTCCTAAATTAAAACCTTACGGGGATGAATTTGCAGCAAACGGATTTGTATTAAAAGATAAAGATGCACCAAGATATTTTGTTGAGACAGGTGATAATGATCTTTCATTAATTCGTGATCTTCCTTTAGCAATCAGGCTTGAAGGATATTTAACTTATAATAATAATAAATCAGATAATTCTGATTTCTCAGCACCTTACATTATAAAACTATTATCTGGCGGTTCAATCACCAATAATATAAGTTACTATTTTTATTTCTTCTTTTCGGAAAGGGGAGAAGTTGCAGGCTTGGAAGATGCTTTTTTAATGTTCAATAATTTGTTTAGCAGCGACCTGGATTTTTATATAGGACAGTTTCAGATTTCGGATCCATTATTTAAAAGAGAATTAAGATTAACATTTGAAGATTACATGATTTATGATGCAACTGTCGGTTATTCAAATATAAACCTAACTTATGACAGGGGTGTTATGTTTACATATGGATTTGAATCCGGAACAGATTTAACATTAGAAGTGCTTAATGGAAATGATCTGGCATTAGCTAATTCTTTCAAGGTATTTGATAATGATAAATATAAAAATCTGTTTGGCAGAATATCACAGGATATTACCCAAAATATAAGAATCGGTGGATTTGGATACTGGGGTAAAGAAGAACAGGAAAGCAGGCAAATACCTGTAAAGGAAACAAACGAAATTTGGATGCTTGGACCTGATTTAACGGTTGATGTTGATCCACTGCAGTTAAATGTTCAGTATGTTGAAAGGAGAGACAAAAATCCATTCTTCTTAAACTATAATGCGGATCAAATTAAGACCCGCGGAGCATTTGGAGAATTAATCTTTAAGCCTGACGGAGATAATAGTAAATGGTATGCTGTCGGGCTTTATAATTGGGTAGAATCGGGGCAGAATGATCTGGATGTAAAAACGGGGACGATTAATCTCGGGTATCTTTTAAGAAGAAATTTTCGTTTAACTGGTGAATTTACTTATGATTTTACAAATAAATTTGGTCAGGCGTCTGTTGGATTAATTACTGCCTTTTAGAAGTCTATTTTTAACAGGGATGATCCTGTTATTATAGGATCATCTCTTTTCTAAAACTCAACATTTCTTTGATATGCAGTTACCAGCAGCCGGTTATATTCTTCAAAGCTTATTTCTACAGCGTCGAACATCTTTAAATGCGGGGTCATATATTGAACATCGAGCAAAGTAAAATTTTTTTCATTAAGATGTTCAATTAATTTTATTAAAGCAATTTTTGATGCTTGAGAAATCCTGCTAAACATCGATTCGCCAAAGAAAGCACCTTTATATGTTATACCGTAAAGTCCGCCTATCAATTTATTTCTTTGATAGATTTCAACAGTATGAATATGTCCGAGGGAATATAATCTTAGGTAAGCTTTTATTAATTCCTCTGAAATCCAAGTTTTTTCTCTATTTGCACAGGCTTTAACTACGGAAAGGAAATCAAAGTTATATCTGACTTCGTAATCAATTTTATCCATAGCTTTTTTTAGAGAGCGCGGAAAATTATAATTGTCCAGCGGGATGATAGTCCTTATTTCAGGAAGGTACCAGTTTACCTCTCCAGTTTTTTCATCAGCCATCGGAAATGCACCTCTTGCATAAAGGCGAAGCATATTCCCAGGCTCTAAAAATAATTCCTGGTTATATTCCTGGTTTTTGTTCATTGGTGCAAAAATAATTACTTCACAATATTGAGAACTTATTCATCAATCTTTACTTCGAGCTTGATTATATCGAATCCTTTTTTAGTTTCCGTCGCCGCAAAAATCACTCCTATTAAAACGGAAATCATTCCGCATAAAAATAGGAATGTAACAAATATATTTAAACCGGTAACTTCGAAGAAGTAAAGTAAGCCAATGAATAATGAAGTAATAACAAATAAAGCAACTGCAATAGTATAATAAAGAACTGCATTTTTAACAAGTGAAACCCTTGTTACCAATTCACTTATCTGTTTTGAAATACTTTCAAGCCTGATCGTTTCTTCATAATTAAACTCTCGTTCCCCGGCTTTCGAAAAAAATTTTCTTCTTTCTTCATTTAATAACCTTATCCTGTTTACAACTAATGAATATTTATTATTCATACCTAATAAAAGCAGTCCGCAGGCAGATATCATTAAGCCCGGTGCAAGCATTAATTGTATGATTTGGATTATGGAAATCTGTTCTTTCATAAATAAATAAGAATTGTAAATAAAAAAATTTTTATGGAAGTAATTTGCAAATATTAAAGGATTAATGCTAAATTAAGATAGGAGAAGTTCTCACAATTTAAGTTACCCGTAAACGGCTACCAATATCGTATAGCTCAACCTACACATCAACTTATCTCCGTTTACGGGTATAATTTACTTCTATTTCGAAAAGTAATTTAGAAAAATATTTTTCAAAAAATTGTGATTTAATAGCAGGAAATTTTGAGCGAATGTTTTATTTGTTAAGAATCACTTTTTAAAAATCAAAAGCCTGATCTTTTAATGAAATTTATAATTGTTTTATCTTTAGATGCCAGCAATTCATCAGGTGTTCCCTTAAAATAAATAATACCTTCATTAAGCATCGCAACTGTGTGGGCTACATTTTTTACACTGTTCATATCATGCGTTACAACAACCGAGGTGACTTTCAATTTTTCACTCAAATCTTTAATCAGATTATCTATCGAATCCGACATAATCGGATCTAAGCCGGTGGTAGGTTCATCATAAAGGATATAATCCGGGTTAGTAACTAAAGCTCTTGCTAGCCCGACTCTTTTTTTCATTCCGCCGGAAAGCTCAGAGGGTTTTAGTGGTTGAACTCCTGGCAAACCGACAAGATCTAATTTTTCCGAAACAATTTTGTCTATTTCTTTTTTAGTATAACCGTTTTTTGATTCGATCAAGGGTAATGAAATATTTTCTTCCACGGTCATGGAATCAAATAATGCTGAACCTTGAAATAGAAATCCGAATTTTTTTCTTAATGTATATAATTCATTTGTGTTAAGATCACTTACCTTTTGATTTTCTACTTCAACATATCCCGAGTCGGGGATAAGAAGACCGACAATGTGCTTTATTAACACACTTTTTCCTTCCCCGCTTCTTCCAATAATAACAATTGTTTCACCGGGTTCAATTTCAAGATTAACACCTTTTAGAACCTGTTTATTTCCAAAACTTTTGTAAAGGTTATTTATTTTTATCATTCTCTTAAAATAATAACGGTTAAAAAATTTTTTACCTTTTGTTATTATGTTTAAATTTTATTTATAAAAATATTTTCTAATTAAAAACAAATATATATATTATTAAAAAAATTAAATAGAAATTATTTCTTAAACATTTGGCATATAAATTTAATTGAATAAAACTAATAATTCTATGGAACCTAAATGGATTGAATGGGCAAAAGACCTTCAGGCGATATCACAGAATGGTTTAAATTACTCTGAAAATGCTTTTGATAGAGATCGATACAATAAAATAAGAGATATAGCTGCTGAAATTTTAGCATCGCATTCTGATGTTGATTTTGAAGTGATAAAGGATTTATTTAATGGAGAAAAAGGACATTCTACTCCTAAAGTAGATGTAAGAGGAGCTGTTTTCAAAGACGATAAAATTTTAATGGTTAGAGAAATAATAGATGGAGGATGGACATTACCAGGCGGTTGGGCAGATCCAAATGAAACTCCTTCTGCATCGATTGAAAGAGAAGTCTTTGAAGAATCAGGATTTGTAGTTAAAGCGAAAAAGGTTCTTGCAGTTTATGACAGAGCTAAGCAAGGTCATGTCCCCCCTTTTCCATATCATGTTTATAAGATATTTTTCGAATGTGAACTTGTCGGCGGTAAAAAAAAGTACAGTATAGAAACTGACGGAGTAAATTTTTTCTCAGAAAATGAAATACCTGAATTATCTAAAGCCAGGACAACAATTTCTCAAATTAAAAGAATTTTCAAGCATTATAAAAATCCACAATTACCCGCTGATTTTGACTAGTGATTTATTAAGCGAGATAAAAGCTAATTAACGAATGGAGACAATTCAGTCGTTTAAACAAGATATCATTGGATAATTAATAGAAACTTTTGAATTAAATTTTTTTACTATTAATCTGGCGGATTACTTGGTAATGGCTTTCCTGATTTTACTATTGCAACAGCCTGTGCAAATCTCTTTTGAAAAGTTGATTCAGTTAATGTTGTAGCAATATTGGTTGCCATACGTCTTTTAGTTACTACAGTAACCTTAGTGTTTTCATTATCAACCGGTTCAATCTATGCCCCCATTACTGCACCTATTGAAACAAAATTGGCTCCGGAACTTGTAAGCATATAATTCTGATCTCTATGCTCCTCGATTGCATCAGTACCTTCCCATCTAAAAACAGTTTTTGCTATTTCCCACGCCTGGTCCGAGTTAACTGGGTATACCTGTACCGTCCCCTCATCTTTCGAATTCAGCACATCATTCATTGAGGCACAGCCGGTTAAAAGAAATGCAATAGCAAGAATGGAAGATAAAAATATATAGAATTTCACAAAACCCTCCCTTATTTATTAAACTTCTAAAAATTAACAAAAAAGAATTAATTTTCAAATGATTGATTTGTCTATCAATATTGTTGAATTGAAAGCCATCTAATTTACTCTTATATTTGCAGAAAATTTGATACATAAATGGATATGAAACAAAACAACGTTTACATTGAAACCTATGGATGCCAGATGAATTTGGCTGATACTGAAATTGTTCTCGGTATTTTACAAAACTCAGGGTACGGAGTCACAAAAGATTCTAATAATGCTGATGTGATTTTACTTAATACCTGCAGTATTAGGGAAAATGCAGAACAAAGAATTTACGGGAGGTTGGGGAATTTTAAAAATTTAAAGGAATCAAAACCTAATCTTGTTATTGGAATACTTGGCTGCATGGCTGAAAGATTGAGAACGGATCTTGTTGAGAAAAAGAAAATTGTAGATGTTGTTGTTGGACCCGATGAATACCGAAGACTACCGGAATTGATTGATGTTGCTTTTAACAATGAAAAAGGAATAGGAGTAAAACTCTCACGTACAGAAACTTATGATGATATTATTCCGTACAGAGAAGACGGGCTGCAGGCATGGATTTCAGTGATGAGAGGCTGTGATAAATTTTGTACTTTTTGTGTGGTTCCTTTTACCAGGGGACGTGAAAGGAGCAGAGCTTTAATTTCAATTGTTGATGAAATAAAACAATTATCGGAAAAAAGATTTAAGGAAGTTACATTATTAGGGCAAAATGTTAATTCATATAAAGATAATAATTTCGATTTTGCTGATTTGCTTTCTGCATGTGCAGTTGTTGATAGATCAATAAGAATAAGATTTTCCACATCACATCCTCAGGATCTTTCCGATAAACTTTTGTATACAATTGTCGAAAATCAGAACTTATGCAATTATATTCATTTACCTGTTCAATCCGGTTCAAATAGGATTTTAAATTTGATGAACAGAACTTATACAATTGAACATTATCTTAATCTAATTGAAAAAGCTAAAAAGATAATTCCAGGTGTAAGTTTTTCTACGGATATTATTGCCGGATTTCCAACAGAAACTTATGAAGATCATGTTATGACTCTTGATATTATGAGGGAAGTGAAATATGACGGTGCGTATATGTTTAAATACTCTCCGCGTGAAGGAACAAAATCCTTTAAGATGGGAGATGATGTGCCCGATGAAATAAAAACAAAACGTCTCCAGGAGATAATTGATCTTCAGCAAAATATATCATACGATTTGAATCAAGCTTTAATTAATAAAGAAGAAGTAATATTGGTTGAAGGTTTAAGTAAGAAGTCGGATCAATTCCTATCCGGCAGAACCGATACAAATAAGGTTGTAATTATTCCTTTCGATGAAAGAATTAAGGAAGGAGATTATGTTAAGGTTAAAATAGACCGCGCTACATCAGCAACTTTATTTGGAGATATTGTTGAACCTGCTACAGATTTCAATAAAGAAATTGTAAAACTATCAGCATAATTTTTAACCATTTATTAAACTAAATTGATGAAGTACATTTACTTATTTGTTTTTATCTTCAGCACTATTTTTTGCTCAAATATTTTTCCTCAAGATGTTGATATAATCCCATATTTAAAACAAATAGAAGCAGGGAACAAAATATATGTGGAAGAAGAGCTTCCCTCTTTAATTTCTAGAAACCCCAATAGTCCCTCCATTATGTATTTAGAGGGTGTATTAACAGAAGACGGGGAAAAGGCGCTTGTTATTTTTTCAAGAATATTGGATAAATACCCTAAAAGCAAATATGCAGATGCAGCTCTTTACAGAATATTTTCCTATTATTATGCAGGGGGAGAATATTATAATGCAGAGAAATGTTTGGAAGAATTAAAAAGTGAATACCCGGCTTCGCCTTACATAAAACTTGCGGATAGAAATATCCCGGAAGATAATCAAACTTCTTTATCGAAGGAAAAAAGTTCAAATCAACTTACAGAAGAAAATGTTCCAAAGTATAAATATACGATTCAAGCAGGTGCATTTACCAAACCGTCTAATGCTTCTTCATTAAAGAATTCTTTTGAAGATAACGGATTTTTTTCCGAGGTTAAAGATAAAGTTGTTGGAGGTACTACATTCCATGTAGTGTATGTGGGAAAATTTGAAGATAGAGATGAAGCAGAAAATTTTTTACATGTGATAAATAGTGAATTTAAACTTGACGGCCGCGTGGTTGAACTTCCATGAATAAATCCGAAATTAAATTTATCGGAACCGGGTCCGGGAAAGCTTCCTTAAATAGGTATTTTTCATCTTTTATCATTTCTTTTCAAGATTATAATTTACTTGTAGATGCAGGGGATGGTATATCAAGAGCATTATTATCTCAAAAGATTTTATTTTCTTATATCAATGGAATCTTACTAACTCATCTCCACCCGGATCATTATTCGGGACTCGCTTCGCTGATTGTCCAGATGAAATTAATCGGTAGAAGTAATGATCTCCATATCATTGTTAATAAAAATCTAAAACAAGTTGTTGAAGAATTTCTCTATCATTCCTACATATTCAGAGAGAAAATGGGTTTTAAAATTCTAATTGAGACTTTTAAGCACGATGAAATCTTTAAGCTTAATGATGTGTTTAATTTTATTGGGAAGCAAAATTCTCATTTAAACAAATACGAAAAGTACGCTGATGAAAGAGACTTGGATTTTTCATGCAGCAGCATTTTGTTTGAAATAAACAAAAGAAATATTTTTTATACAGGTGATATTGGAAGCAAAGAAGATCTTTATCTTTTCAAAGATCATAAGATAGATTTGATGATAAGTGAAATAACACATGTAAATTTTGAAGATTTATTGGAAGCATATAAAAATTTGAAGCCGGAAAAATTATATCTTACTCACTATAGCGATGAAGATGAAGAAAATCTTATTAAATTAAAAAGTGAATCCTATCCTGAAGAAAAAAATAATGTAATAATAATAGCATTTGATGGTTTGGTAATTCAGATTTAGTAATCTTTTATGGTTTTTTAAATTCGAATAAGCCGGCATCAGAAGTTGTTATCCAAATATTACCATATCTGTCTTCTGCAACACCGTTAACATTCTTTATATTTAATCCTGTGTTATCATAATTAAAAAGTTTTGTATTTGCTCCATCTTTTTCAACCAATCCTTTATTAGTTCCGATCCACAGTCTATTCTTACTATCTACAAATAAAGAATTAACGTTCGATCCATCCGGAAGTATATAATATGTTTGCCATGTTCCGTTAAAATAAGATAGCCCGTTAGCTAAAGCGTATCCGCCGGGATGCCCGGCCCAAATATTTCCTGAGTTATCCGCAGCCATTGCTGTAATTCGGTTTGAAATAATATTAGACGGTGAAGTATAGAATTCCCACTCTTCACCTAAAAATTGAGCTACACCTGAATTTTTTGTCCCAATCCAAATATGATCGTTTCTTCCCACAACAATTTCATTTATAATATAATCGTCGGAATTTGATAGGGTAGGGTAAGACGGTGTCATCTGGTAAGAACGCCATAAAACTACGTATCTGTCAGTTGCAATTGCTATAGAAGTATCATTAATTATAGCTACAGATCTAACTGTTCCAATTGGGTAAAAAGGAGCTTTATAAATATTCAAATCATTGGAACCATCTCCATAGTATTCTACAAGACCACTTTCTGTTCCTACTAATTTTCTATTATCATATTTTGAAGTGACTATAGAATAAATATTATTGCTGGGGAGACGAGTTGAACCTCTCTGATAATTAAGCCATTGGTTACCGTCAAAGATTATAATTCCATTTTTAGGTGTTCCTATCCAGAGCTTATTATTGTTATCAATATTGATACAGCTTAATTCATTTGTAACGATTGGTGAGTTGCCGGTATTATAATCTGCCCAAATTGTTGTATCAACCAAAACAGTATAAAAGAAAGAAGTTTTATTGCTGCTAACCGTAATAGATGAAGTATTATTCCTGTGATTCTCAAGTTTGTAAGTTATGTTATAATAACCTGGCAGGAACCCTGTTAATGTAATTGGAGTTTTAAGTCCGGTGCTTGAATCATTAACAAAAATTGATGCACCCTGAGGTTGACTGGAACAATAAATCTTTCCTCTCATTAATGGATTCTTGGTATAATCAACAAATACATTTAATCTTTTACCTTCAACAATATTTACAACAAAGCTGGTATCCCTGTAAAGTTCTTTTTTAAGAGTGACAGTATCTACACTTGTAGTTAACCAGGTAAGACTATCAGGTGTTGCCCGTCTTCTTGCTTTGCCATTTAAATATATATGAGCACCGTTAGGATAAGAATCAATAAAAATGTAACCGTTAGGCGGAGGCTTATCGGGCGGGCTAACCGAAACAACTTTATCACAGCCATTATTCTGTAATAAAATTGATAGTAAAATTATTGCTACCGGCAAGAAAATATCTTTTAAAATTTTTATTTTCTTTTTCATTAATATTGTAATATATCTATTTCAATAGCTAATTAAAATTTAACTGGGTTATTTAAAGAGCTCCTCTATACCTGAACAATCCCGCATCAAAAGTAGTTATCCAAACATAACCATTTTTATCTACGGCTACACCACTGACATTATTAATATTTAAGCCTGAATTATCATAATTATAAAAAGTTATAGTATTTCCATCTTTTTCTATCAATCCATTATTTGTTCCAATCCATAATCTATTCCTAAAATCGACATATAAAGAACTTACTCGATATCTATTAGGAAATATATAATATGACTGCCATGATGTTCCATCATAATAAGATAATCTATCGGATGAAGCATGCCCGGCCCACACAATTCCCAAATTGTCTATCACTATTGAAGTAACTTGATCAGAAGATAAATTGCTGTTTAACGAATTATAGAATTCCCACTCATCACCGAATCGTTGAGCTACACCTGCATTCTTCATTCCAATCCATAAATGATTAAAACTACCATAAACCATTGCGGTTATATTGAAGTCGGTAGAACTTAATGTAGTAGGATAGTAGAAATCTAGTCTTCCTCCAAGCCAAACCACTATATGTGATTCTATTGAAACTGCAACCAGTGTATCATATTTTGCTGCAATAGAACCTACTGGTGCAAATGGGTAGAATGGAGGTTGGTATACATTTAAATCATTGGATCCATCACCATAATATTGTGCCAATCCTGCATCGGTTCCAACCCATTTGCTATTATTTTGAGGTAAAGTTACAATGGAACTAATTTTATTGCTTGGAAGGCGGGTTGCACCTCGTTGATATTTTAAAAATTGATTTCCGTCATAAACTATAATTCCATTTCCGGATGTTCCTATCCAAAGTTTATTGTTGTTGTCTATCGTGATACAGCTTAACTCATTGGTAATAATTGGTGAATTATCGACATTGTAATCAGCCCAAATAGTTGTATCAACTAAAATTGCATAAAAAACCGAAGTTAAATTACTGCTGACAGTAACAGTTGAAGTATTTTCACGGTAATTCTTGAGTCTGTATGTAATATTATAATATCCGGGTAATATTCCTGTTAATGTAGTTGGAGTTTTAAGTCCTGTGCTTGAATCATTAATAAATATTAATGCATTCTCAGGTTGACTGGAACAATAAATCTTTCCTCTCATTGCCGGATTTTTAGTATAATCAGTAAATACATTTAATCTTTTACCCTCAACAATATTTACAACAAAGCTAGTATCCCTATAGAGTTCCTTTTTGAGAGTTATTGTATAAGTATTGGTAGAAAGCCAGTTAAGGCTATCCGGAGTTTTCCGTCTTCTTGCTTTACCATCTAAATATATATGTGCGCCTTCAGGATTAGAATCAATATAAATATATCCGTTAGGTGGAGGCTTATCTGGCGGGCTAACCGAAACAGTTTTATCACAACCGCTGTTCTGTAATAGAGCTAATAGCAAGATAGTAACTATTGATAAAAATATGTTTTTCGATATTTTTAATATTCTTTTCATTCTGATTTAAGAACATACCTTGTCTAATCGGATAAAAACTTAAAAAAGATTTGTAACATTACCTTAATTAACTATATCATATATTCAAATAAGTTTTCTCTATTAATGATATCCAAATTGACTTAGATAATCACCTGTGAATGTAATTCTATGAACCCTTTTTATATAAGAACCGAATATTCCATATCCTCCCTGGATGTTTGTATAATCCGGTTCATCCAGTGTTACCACAAATCCGTTTGTCGGAGCCTGAATTGAGGAGTAGTATGATGATAAAAACGGATCGTATGCAATTACATTTACATTCATTTCCACTATGGAATAATTATCTTTATTTTCATCTCCCGCCGAAATCTCCTGCAAAGCCCTGGTAATTGTTGACAAGTTTACGGTAAGTGCACTGGCAGAACTTGCTTTTGGGAAAATCGGTGTAGAAATACCGTTATCATCATAATAAAAAAGCGGAACTTCTTTTAAATATTTTGTAGGATCGCCGGATTTAAAGTATACAATTTCCATCCGGGGAGAATATAGAACCTTTTCAAGGGGTTTCCATGCAATATTAATATTGTTGTCTAAACTCTGGTTAGGGATAACTTTATCACTATTATAATCGAAAAAAGATAATGAATCAGCGGCAGGGGTTAGGGTTGTAGATTGAAGCAATAAGCCATTCGGTAATAAGGCTTCAATATCAATATATTCGTTTGAAGCAGGTTTAAGATTATTTACATAATAACAATGAACAGGTTCATTATACCTTGTCGTATCGATTCTTGTTAGAGTTGTATCTCTTAATTCATATAATTTTTCTCTATACCACATGTTAACTTCAGCCCCTATTACATATGGTGCATCAGTATAGGAATATGGATTTATGTTAGTACCCTCAGGCCTATATGTATGAGTAATAGTAACAATCTGAAGAGTTGTATCGCTTCGCATTATTCCCGTTAAAACATATCTCTCTCTAAATACTGCATTTGGCTCAAAGGTATTATTACAGGAATAATTTATTAAGATAAAAAGAGCAGTACAAATATATAACACATTCTTTTTCATATCTTAATTTTTATTGTTGCAGTTGGCAAAATAGGAAGCATATTGACTCTTTCACCCGTAGTTCTTTTAAAATAAAAAATATTTTTCCTGTTATAGACATTTAAAACGCTGAAATCAAAATTTAAATCAAGGAAATCAAATGAGAAATCTTTTGATAAGCTTAAATCCAGCCGGTGGTATGAAGGAAGTCTTCCCAGGTCTTTATCTGCAAGAAGGGAATAAGGATAATAACCTTCATAGATCTGCCAGTTGGAATAGAAATCCTGAAAATAAAATTTATCATAATATCCCATGTTTTGGGTAAAAGGAAGACCCGAGTTAAAAATCCAAGTTGCAGAAATATTCCAACCCCCGCCAAAATTAAAACCTAACAGCAAACTAACTGAATGTCTAATATCATACCTGGGATAATATAACCAGCCATCCAAATTTTTGTAGGCCCAACCCAGGGAATAAGAACCTGTAAAACTTATAGGATTATGGAGATACTTGAACATAAATTCCCAGCCGTAAGATTCGCCCGAAGCAGAGAGCAAATCATTTTGACTGGATAAAACTTTTTGATCATTTAAGGTCGCAATGTTTTGTAAAACTTTATAATATCCCTGTATATTAATATTATAGTAATCCAGAAAATTGACGTCAAGCCCGATTGTATAATGTATTGCATTTGCCGGCTTTAAATAAGGAGGGGCAATTATCCAAGGTTCAAATAAAGATATTACCTGGTTTTCATCAGATAAAGTAGTTAATTCTTGCTGGTAAAGTCCCCATGCGCCTTTGATTGTAATTCCTGGGTATGCTACATAAGTTAAGCTCACCCGGGGTTCAAATAAATATGCTCCTGCTTCCGATGCAGACAGTGCTATTGGATCTATTCTTGTTCCAAAATCTGCTCCAAAATTTGCATACCTAAGGAATTTATATTTTGCATAAATGCTTAAACTAGTTCCCTGTGCTGATAAATCACTCACTGCCCCGGTTGAGTTCTGCAGGTATAACTGGGAGTTTATGTTTTTCAATAGAAATCCAACGCCAAGCTCATCTTTGCTTTCATAAATGTAATGTAAGTCCATAGAGTATGAAATATCGTCAAGGTTATTATTTTCAGGTTTAGCACCGCTTAATTTCGGATCAACATTACCGGAAAAATTACTATATGATAAACCCATCTCATAGAAAAGCGGCGAGTCTGTAGTTTGCGACCATTTAAATCCGAGTACATTGTTATACCAGTCAATATTTTCAATTGTAGGATTGCTGTTTAATAATCTATCCCCGCTTATAAATCCATTAATACTGAACCTGGAACCTTTAATGAAATCCGGATTAGAATAATTTAATTTGAATGATGCATCATAAAAATTGATGGGAGCCGACTGATCGTTTAGAAATTTTTTTAAAATTTGAGTTGAAAAACTTTTTCTCCCGGTAACTATAAAGGAGCCATATGGAATTGGACCTTCAATTAATGCCTTCCCGGTAAGAAAGCTTGCGCTGGCTTCGGCACCAAACCTGTTTTTATTACCGTCTTTGGTTATTATGTTTAAAATAGATGAAAGCCTTTCACCATACTCGGTTGTAAATCCTCCTTTATAAAATTCAACGCTGTTTATCATATCAGGATCAATAACACTAAAAATTCCGAAAGCATGAAAAGGATTATAAATTGTTATTCCATTTATAAGTACAAGGTTTTCATTGCTGGGGCTTCCTCGCACATAATATCTTGCAGAAACATCACCGGTAGATTGCACACCCGGCAAATATTGAAGGGAACGAAAAATATCCGTCTCAACTCCCTGGGGAAGCATTTCGAACTCTTTAGCCGTTATTCTTTGGAGTCCTAGATCTGTAGCGTTTTTTTCTATAATTCTTTCGCCAATTTTTTCTATGGCTTGGAGGGTTATGCTTGATGGCGAAAGCTCTACTTTTATGCTGGTAGTTTTATTCGGTAATACTATAACATCCATTTCTTTTGAACTATAGCCCACATAAGAAACTATTATTATATATTTTTGCGGAGCAGGGATGCCGGGAATTACAAAAAATCCATTTGCATTTGTTGAAGTTCCTCTATTTATCTCTTTAATAAATACATTACTAAAAGGAAGTGCTTCGCCGTTTGACGAATCAACTACTGTTCCTTTTAAAATCCCTTTTTCCTGAGCGATTAAAAATGTATTCGACAGCCAAAATATGAGAGAAATTAATATGTAAAAGAGGATGTTTTTTGAGAAATACATTAAATTATTAAAACCGGAAAAAATAAATTAGAAATTCATAATCTATTAAAAACCAATTTTTCCCCCCCAATAAACAGAAGGCAATAAAAGTTTTAACAATAAAAATATAAAAATTTTCATTTATTCAATAAAGATTGTTGAAGAAATAAGCAAAATAAATAGGGTAAAATTTTTACCCGTAAAATTTAGCTTACTCAACTTTTTGCATTATTGTAATGAAAAATCTTGTTTGTTCTTATCTTCACACTTAATTCTTTAATTAAGCAATAAAATATGATATATTTAAACACTGTTTTTATTTTATTTATAACCAAGTCTTTAAGAAAATAATTTAGTTGAAATGACGATTGATCAGTTTAAAAAAGAGTTTGGAATAATAGGAAATTCCAAAGAAATAAATGATCTTGTTGACATAACAATGCAGGTTGCCAAATCAGATATTTCAGTTTTGATTTATGGTGAAAGCGGAGTAGGAAAAGAGATTTTTGCACAGGCAATGCATAATTACAGTAATAGAGCTGATAAACAATTGGTTACTGTAAATTGCGGCGCTATACCGGAGGGATTACTTGAAAGCGAACTTTTTGGCCATAAAAAAGGTTCTTTTACAGGTGCTGTCGAAAGCAGAAAAGGTTATTTTGAAATAGCTGACGGCGGTACTCTTTTTTTGGATGAAATTGCTGAAATGCCGTTAACAACGCAGGTAAAGCTTTTAAGGGTTTTGGAAACTAAAGAATTTATGCGAATTGGTGCGGAAACCGTTACTAAAGTTGATGTTAGAATTATTGCGGCAACAAATAAAAACCTGCAGGATGAAGTTGATGCAAAAAAATTCAGAAAAGATCTTTATTTTAGGCTGAAAGCGGTAACTTTAAGCATTCCTCCGTTACGGAGCAGGAAAGGGGATATTGAGGAATTGGCTTCTAATTTTGCTTCGCAATATGCAGAATTAAATCATATGAAAGTACCTGAAATAACTGCCGATGCTTTGGAGCTATTAAAAGAATATCCGTGGCCGGGAAATATTAGAGAATTAAAAAATACAATAGAAACTGCTTTGGCTTTAAATAGGAATGATAGATTAGATGCTGTATCATTTTTAGGTCTTTTAAGCGAAGATAAAAAAGATTCACCGCAAAGAAATCTTCCGGTTTATTTAAAAAGATCTCCTGAAGAAGTAGACAGGGAATTATTATACAGGGCTTTATTCGAAATAAAAAAAGATATTATTGAGTTAAAAGATCTTATCTATCATAATCAAAATGAAATAATTACTCAGGGAAATAATCACTCGGAAGAAATTGTTCCACTTGATGAATTGGAAAAAGAAGCAATTAAAAATGCCTTAAGTTACACAAGAGGAAATAAAAGAGATGCTGCGAAAATGTTAAAAATTAGTGAACGGACCTTGTATAGGAAAATAAAAGAATATGAACTTTGAAATTATTTAATTTTTTATCTCATTAAATGTTAAAATTTGAACTAAAAACAAAGCAACTCTTTTATAAGTTAATTCTTTTCTTGTTTATCATTGTAAGTGTAATTAATTTTAATGGCTGTTTTTCTTATTCTTTTACAGGAGCTTCGGTTCCTGAGCATTTGAAATCAATTGCTATTCCAATTTCTGAAGATAGGAGTGGTTCCGGTCAACCAGGACTAAGTGAAATGTTAACAAATTCACTTATTCAAAAATTTATTGATGATAATACATTACAGGTCACAGAAAAGAATAAAGCAAATGCTATATTAAATTGTTCGATTATTTCATTAACTGATGCACCAACTATTATTACTGCCGGAGAGCAAGTTGCTTCAAGAAGAATTACAATTTCAGTTCAAGCAACATATAGAGATCTTGTTAAAAGAAAAACAATTTTTGAAAAGAATTTTTCTGAATATGGGGATTATCCACCCGGTGGAAGCATAAATGATCGAAATGACGCAATTCAAAATGCAATAGATAAAATAAGTGATGATATTCTTTTGGATGTAGTTTCCGGCTGGTAGTAAACTTAATAATTTGAGGGCATAAAAATATAATGGACGAAATTGTCTTAATTGGATATTTCATTTCTTTGTTTATTCTTTTTGTTTTTGGAAGTCATGGCTTTATTATGCTTTACTATCATAAGAAATACAAGGAAGTTAAGCATATTCCTGATGAAAATATAAATACGAATTCAATGGTAACTATTCAGCTCCCATTGTATAATGAATTGTATGTTGTAGAAAGATTAATTAATGCAATCTGCACAATAGATTATCCAAAAGAATTTATGGAAATTCAAGTACTCGATGATTCTACAGATGAAACTGTTAATGTTGCTGCAAAAATGATTGCACAAAAGCAAAAAGAAGGATTTAATATTGTTCATGTAAGAAGGAATACTAGAAAAGGTTTTAAAGCTGGTGCATTAAAGGAGGGGATGAAAACCGCTAAAGGTGATTTTATTGCAATCTTTGACGCTGATTTTATACCGAATAAAAATTTTCTTAAGAAAACCCTCTCATTTTTTACCGACGAAAAAGTCGGAATGGTACAAACAAGATGGGAACATTTAAACGGGGATTTTTCTCTCTTAACTAGAGCTCAAGCTCTCGCACTTGACGGACATTTTGTGATTGAACAATCTGTTAGAAATAAAGCAGGTTTCTTTATTAATTTTAATGGAACAGGCGGCGTTTGGAAAAGAAAATGTATTGAAGATGCCGGTAATTGGCAGGATGATACTCTAACCGAAGATCTTGATTTAAGCTACAGGGCTCAATTAAACGGATGGAAATTTATTTTCTTAAAAGATTTTACTTCTCCCGCTGAACTGCCGTCTGAAATAAATGCTCTAAAAAATCAGCAATTCAGATGGACAAAAGGTGCAATTGAAACTGCAAAAAAAATTCTTCCCCTGGTTTGGAAATCAAATGTTCCTTTAAGAGTTAAACTACAGTCAACATTTCATCTAACTAACAATATTGTATTTCCTTTTATACTTCTTGCAGCTATCCTGAATGTTCCTTTAATTTTTATAAAAAACAGCGGTTCTCACGAAGCATATTTTGCCATACTTTCATTATTTGTGCTGGCTTTTGTAAGTTCCTTTTTATTTTATTTGTATTCGCAGAAAGATGTACGTAGTGATTGGAGAAAGAAGATTGTCCTCTTCCCCTTATTTATGGCAGGAAGTATGGGTTTTGCAGTTAATAATTCCCGCGCAGTAGTTGAAGGTTTATTGAATAGAAAAAGTGAATTTGTGCGGACGCCAAAATTTAGAGTTGAAAGCAATAAAGATTCATGGGTTGGGAAACGTTATTTAAATAACAAATTAGGTCTTTCGGTAATCGTTGAATTGATAATGGCGGTTTATTGTTTAATAGGAATTGTTTCGTCGGTTTACTTTGCTGAAATAGCTGCCCTTCCTTTTCAAATTTTATTTTTTACCGGTTTTGCATTTGTTTCTTTAACATCTATTAAACATGCAATCGGCAAGCACTAATGATTGATTCTGAAGAAAACATTAATGATTTACCATTCCAGGATAAAGTAGACTTTATTTTTTCCTATAATAAAACTACCCCTCTCTTTGTTAGAAAAGCCGATTATGAGCTGGAGAAAAAAAATTTAGATGATGCTATAGAAATTTTAACTAAGGGTATAAAAGACTTTCCAAACTATGCTGCACCTTATTTACTTTTGGGAAAAATATTTGCACTAAAAGGGGACTATAGTATTGCAATTGAAAATATTAAAAAAGGAAGTGATTTAATCCCTTCTCGGAAAACTTACGGCTTTTACTTAAATGAAATAGAAAATATAAAAAATAAAATTTCATTGGGTTTTTCTAATGAAAGCAAAATTGAAAAAGAAGTAGTAAAAGAGGTACCAAAAGAAGTAAAAAAAGAAGTATCGTTTGAAAAAGAAGAAAAATTAGAACCTAAACCTTTGCCGATTGATAAAAAATTAGGTGATCTTGTAAAAGAAATTTCTCCCGAAACACAAAATAGTCCATTAGTTGAAAGAATCGAACAGGAAAAATCTTTCGGAAAAAATATTATCATTTCTGAAACACTTGCAAAAATTTATATTTCACAGGGAGAATATAAAGAAGCTATCGATATTTATAATCTCCTTAAAGAAAAACATCCGGAAAAAATTGATTATTACTCAAAAAAGATTGAAGAGTTGAAAAGCAAATTGGGTTAATTTCCGTTTCAATTTTACATTAAACGGGGTAAAGCATCATTAGTTAAAATTTATTTCCTTTCTATTAATTCACTTTCTTATATTTATCTTTCTTCAAAAAAGATTTAATTTTCTTATATGAAATTAGTTCCAAATAAAAAACTTACGAGGAAATTTTATACCCGCGATGTATTAACAGTTGCCATAGAATTATTGGGAAAAATTCTTGTTAAGAATGAAGATGGAATAATTCTTTCAGGTAAAATAGTAGAAGTGGAAGCATACAATGGTGAAATTGATGAAGCTGCACATACTTTTGTGGGGAAAACAAAGCGAAATGAAATTATGTTTGGTGAAGGTGGATTTTTTTATGTTTACTTTACTTACGGGAATCATTTCTGTTGCAACGTTGTTACAGGCGATATCGGGAAAGGTACAGCTGTTTTAATCAGGGCAGTGGAGCCTTTAGCGGGTGAGGATATTATGATTAAAAACCGATTTGGCAGGAAATTAAAAAATGAAAAAGAAAAATTTAATTTAACAAGCGGTCCTGGAAAAACCTGCCAGGCTTTTTCAATTACAAAAAAACATTATGGAATTGATCTTACGGGTGATGAAATCTACATTCTTGATAGTAAAAAATTGAAGGAAGAAGAAATTGGAACTTCACAAAGAATAGGAATAAAAAAATCGGTTCATCTGCCGTGGCGTTTTTTTATTAAAAACAATCAGTATATTTCAAGGAAATGATTAACCCTAAAAATCTCTTAATTGTAAGGACTGATAGAATTGGTGATGTTGTCTTATCCCTTCCGCTTGCCCAAATAATTAAAAAATATTACCCGGAATGCAAAATTACATTCCTAGTTAGAAATTATACTAAAGATCTACTTGAGAATCATCCGTTTATTGATAATACGATTATACTTCATGAATTGAACGGGAAAATTCCAATTCTGAAAAATGTTGAATTAATAAAAAGTTTAAATTTTGATTCATGCATAATTGTTTACCCGACTTTTCAAACTTCGTTAATTATTTTTTTATGTAGTATTAAAAATAGAATTGGCACAGGTTATCGCTGGTATTCGCTTCTATTTAATAATAAAATTTATGAACATAGAAAATATGCGGAAAGACATGAACTTGAATATAATGTTAATTTGTTAAAAGCATTGGGTATAAATGAAAAAGTTAATCCGGAGTCAGTAAATTTTAATCTTTCAATAAATAAAGAAAGCAATGAAAAGATAGAAAACCTATTAAAAAATCATGATATAAATTTTGATGAACCGGTTATAATTGTTCATCCCGGCAGCGGGGGAAGTGCAGTTGATCTGCCGTTAAATAAATTTAAAGAACTAGTGGAAGTACTTTTAAAAAAAAATAAATTTCAAATATTAATAACCGGAAGTAAAGATGAAATTGATATTTGCAATAATTTGAAAATAAATGATAAAATTAAAAATTTTACCGGGTTGCTTAATTTATCTGAATTAATTGCTTTAATTAATAAAACAGATATATTTGTTGCCAATTCTACAGGACCTCTTCATATAGCTGCCGCACTTGGTAAATATACCATTGGTTTTTATCCGAATTTACTGGCGTGTTCCGCTAAAAGATGGGGGCCTTATTCCAACAAAAAAGTAATATTCTCGCCTAAAATCGAATGCTCTGATTGTGAAAGGGAACAGTGTTTAAAATCTGAGTGTATGAATAGTATTCAAGTGTCGGATATTGCTGCAGAAATAGATAAAATATATAATCTTATTTTTGATAATGGAGAACATAATGTTTAAGAAAATTTTATTCTGTTATTTCATATTTTTTCTTCCATTGTTTGCTTCAGATAAAGACAAGAAAAAAGAAGAATTTAGAACAATTGAAAACAAAGCTTTTAAGGTTGGTGAGAAGTTAACCTTCGATATAAAGTATGGTTTTGTAACTGCCGGTGTTGCAACAATGCAAATTCCGGAAATCAAAAGTATATCAGGCAGAGAAGTATATCGTGTTGCTTTTCAAGTTAATTCAGTGCCGAGCTTTGATTGGATTTTTAAAGTCCGGGATAGGTATGAAACATACATTGATGTACAGGGACTTTTCCCATGGCGGTTTGAACAGCACGTGAGGGAAGGTGGTTACAGCCGAGATTTTTCTGCATTTTTTGATCAAAGAAGAGGAAAGGCAAAAACAACTGAAGGGGAATATGATATTCCTAAATATGTGAATGATATTCTTTCTGCATTTTACTATGCCAGGACTTTAGATTATTCCAATATGAAAATTAATGATAGAATCCATCTAAAGAATTTTTATAAAGATAAAGTATACGATCTTGATGTCAGGTACCTGGGTAAAGAGAAGGTTGAGGTTCCCGCCGGTACTTTTAATTGCATAATTGTAGAACCTTTGGTCCAGGAAGGCGGTTTATTTAAAAGTGAAGGGAATATTTTGGTATGGCTCACCGATGATAATTTAAAAATTCCTGTTAAAGTAAAAACTAAAGTTGTTATTGGTTCTATTGATGCGGATTTAACAGAGTATGAAGGGCTTGCCGGGGAAATTACTTCCAAAAAATAATTTTGATTTTTGGCTTTACCGGTTTTGAATCTTATAAAACTAAATAATTTTTTTAAGTATAAATAATTCTATAGTATTCATTTTATTTGAGGTTTAGGTTGTTTTAAGTAATTTGAATATAAGGAATTACCTATTAATTTTTTTATATGGATGAATTTAAAAATAATCCCGAAGACGATAATAAAAATATCGAAGAAAAGGATTCGAACGGTTCTGTAACTTCCCAGCATCAAATAAATCCTCTTATTTCGCCGATTGCAGCCGCAATTATTGGTTTGGTGGGAGGTTTTTTCCTTTACCAGATAGTAGGCGGTGTAATTACTTTATTGATATTTGGAATGGATATGAAAAGTGCACCGGTAAATGCTCTAAGGTTAATGACTACCGGCGGACAAATACTTTTCATTCTATTGCCTGCATTGGTTTTTGCTAAATGGTTTTATGAAGATGTATCTACAATAATCAGAATTAAAATTCCCCGCTGGGAGGAAGTAGGTTTATTTATATTGGGGATTATCATTTTAACCCCTCTGCTTCAAAATTATTTATATATTCAAAATTATATTTTTGAATACCTTGCGAAAATATCTCCTTTTGTAAACCATGTTAAATCTTTATTTGATTCTCTTGATAAGCTTGTTGAGAATACGTATGGAGATCTTCTTTCGGCACATAATATTTTGGAAGGTATATTTGTAGTTATTGTAGTTTCTGTCGTTCCTGCTTTATGCGAAGAAACAATGTTCCGTGGTTTTATTCAAAAGAGTTTTGAGTTTAAATTAAAACCTTTTTGGGCAGCTTTAATTACCGCTGTTTTTTTTGGTGTCTACCATTTTAATCCTTATGGATTGATTCCCCTTATTGGTTTGGGATTATATTTTGGTTTTGCAGCTTATACAAGCAATTCAATATTTATTCCGATGATTCTTCATTTTTTAAATAATTTTGCCGCAGTTATTTTATATTTTGTATTTGGAAATGATGAATTGATAAACACAACTGTTGAAAGCAGTGCTGATTTAAAATCTAGTATTCTTGTCTTTAGTATACTATTGATAGCTTTTATTAGTGTGATTATCTTTATAAAAAAGTATTATTCTCAGTTAAAAAATATTTAGGAGGAAAAATGTCAGTATGTCCAAATTGCGATTATGAATATGTAGAAGGGGTAACTTTTTGCCCGGATTGCGGGGTTCCGCTTGTTGATGACAACTTAATTACAAAGCCTGAAGACTGGACTGAAGAAAACTGGGTAGTAGTTTACACTTCCGGTTTAGAATATGAAGTTGAAATGATAAAAGATAATCTTGAAAGTGCAGGAATAACTGCAACTATGTTATCTCAAAAGGATAGAAATTTTCCGGCACCCGGCAATTTTTCCGTAGTAAAACTTTTAGTTCATAAAGAAGATGTCCCTGATGCTCTTAATTTCATACAAAAAATTAAAAGTGAAAAAACGGGAGAAGATGAAAATAATGATCGGGATGAAAATTAGATGACTCTTGGTAATCATGCTGTAAGAATAATAGTTGCGGTTATTACCATACCTGTTATTATTACAGCAGCATATTTAGGCGGTATTTATTTTTTTGCTTTTGTTCTTGCCATAACCGTAATATCGTATTATGAATTTTGTATAATGGTTAAGAATAAAGATGTTTTTGCCAACATAACTCTGGGATTTGCTGGCATTACAGTTATTCTGCTTAACTTTTACAGGGCATTTATAAGTATTTATTCGATTCTTCTATTTTTTACTATCATATTATTTTTTGTTGAATTATTCAGAAACCGTAAATCTGCTTTATTAAATATTGGCGCTACTTTGTTGGGAGTTTTCTACCTCGGACTGTTCGGGAGTGCAATTATTCAAATAAGAGAATTTTATCCTAATGTTGGTGAGCTTTACTATAGGGGCGGATATTTAATGATTTCAATTTTCGCATCTATATGGTTATGTGATTCTGTAGCTTTTTGGGTAGGAAGCAAATTAGGAAAGCATAAATTATTTCCGCGTGTCAGTCCAAATAAGAGCTGGGAAGGATCAATTTTTGGATTTTTATTCTCTGTTTTAGTCTTATTTTTAGCTAAGATTTTGATTTTGAACTTTCTTTCGATAACCAATGCATTAATTATCGGAGTTATCATCGGCATATTCGGACAAATAGGCGATTTGATTGAATCATTAATTAAAAGAGAAGCCGGAGTGAAAGATTCCTCGGCATTAATCCCCGGGCATGGCGGTATGTTTGATCGTTTTGATTCCTTGTTTTATACTTCGCCGGTTATTTTATTATACCTAACGTACTTTGGAAGATAATCTTTCTTAAACGGCAAAGATAAAAGGTCCTTAATCTTACTCTTAATTTAATTGGTCATTAAGTTTTTACAAAAAATAGTTTAAGATGCGAAACAATAAAGAAAAGGTTAGCGTTGTTACTCTTGGGTGTTCTAAAAATACTGTAGATTCCGAAAGGCTTTTGAACCAGTTAAAAGTCAATAATTTCATTTTGCAGGAGGATCCTGAGAAAGCCGGAACAGTAATTATAAATACATGCGGTTTCATTGAAGTAGCGAAACAAGAATCGATAAATACAATTTTAAGTGCGGTTAATTTAAAACAACATGGCACTATAAAAAAAGTTATTGTTGCAGGCTGTTTGTCGGAAAGATATAAAGATGAACTAAAAAAAGAAATCCCGGAAGTTGATGCTTATTTCGGGACGGAAAATTATGAAGGTATACTAAAAGAACTTGGCGGAGAACTAAAATATAATCTGCTTGGAGAAAGATTATTAACCACTCCTTCACAAACTGTATATTTAAAAATTTCCGAAGGATGTGATCACCCGTGTTCTTTTTGTGCAATTCCTTTAATGAGGGGAAAGCATAAATCAAAAACTAAGGAAGAATTAATTAAGGAAGCTGAATTCCTTGCAAAGAATAATACTAAAGAGCTGGTTATCATTGCTCAGGATACAACCGATTACGGTATTGATATTTACGGTGAAAGAATTTTAAGCGATCTTCTAAACAATCTTAGTGAAATAAATGGAATTGAATGGATAAGAGTAATGTATGCATATCCTTCAAAATTTCCTGATGATCTTATCGATGTAATTGCTGCTAATCCTAAAATCTGCAAATATGTTGATATCCCGCTCCAGCATGTATCGGATAATATTCTTAAATCGATGCG
Source organism: uncultured Ignavibacteriaceae bacterium (assembly GCA_964448105.1). GTDB lineage: Bacteria > Bacteroidota > Ignavibacteria > Ignavibacteriales > Ignavibacteriaceae > CAVQBP01. The sequence continues at coordinate 24,014 of CAYUVK010000026.1, read as the reverse complement.
AAGAGGAGTTACTTCTAAAAGGACAAAAGATTTACTATTTAAATTAAGAAGGAAGATTCCAGACCTTACTTTACGGACAACTTTTATTGTAGGATACCCAAACGAAACTGAAAAAGAATTCAAAGAACTTTGTGATTTTATTAGTGAAATAAAATTTGATCGGTTGGGTGTTTTTACATATTCTGTGGAAGAAAATACATCTAGCTTTATTCTAGGAGATCCTGTTCCGGATGAAATAAAAGAAGAAAGGAAAAAAATATTAATGGACATTCAAAAAGAGATTTCCCTGGAAAAAAATAAAAACCTGGTTGGGAAAAAGATGAATGTCCTTTTGGAAAATAAAGAGAATGATTATTATATCGGTCGTTCTTATAGGGATGCCCCCGAAGTTGATTGTGAAATTTTAATGCCGGATGATAACAAAGAAATTAAATTAGGACTATTTTATACTGCTGAAATTTTTGACTATAATGAATATGACCTTTACGGTAAATTTATCTGATAGCCGGAGGATCTTAAAATGAAAAATCTATACCTATACCTTTTTTTGTTTTTGTTTGCTTGGAACATATTTGCACAGGAAGGATTTATTGACAACACAAGATTGGAACCAAATAAATTCAATTATGAGTATCTTGATTTTAAATCTGATCAACCGAATAAAACAAGGGTAGATGTTTTTATACAGGTTCCTTATACGGAAATTCAGTTTGTCAAATCGGACAATAAATTTGAGGCCAACTATACAATTACAGTCTCCATTTTTAATAAGGATAAAGATAAGCTGGTTACTGAAAAAATATGGAGTGAAAAAGTTGTAACAACGGACTTTAATCAAACAATATCACCGCAAAATTTTAATTTAAGTCTCCGCTCATTCGATCTTTCGCCCGGTGAATATATGTTCCGGTCTGCGTACGAAGATAAAGATTCGCGGAAGACTTATGCTAAAGAAGATGTTATAGACGTACGTGATGTTTCGTCAAATTTTGCATTAAGTGATGTTATGATGGTTGAGAAAAAAACAAATGAAGGGGGAGATAATAAAATTTTGCCAAATATTAAAAAAGTTATTTCTACCCGTAAAGGAGGTCTTCCGATTTTTTATGAAGTGTATTCGGATACAAATTCTACTTTTAAAATTGAATATGATATTAGTGAAAAAGGTAACACTCTAATTTACGATAAAACAATTAAACAGTTGAACAAAGGAAGAAATCAAATTTTTTATACTCTGCCAGATTCCTCTTTAGATATGGGAAATTTTGATATATCCATTGTATTAAAAGATATTGAAGATCATGAACTTGCAACTACAAAGCAGACTTTTATATCAAGATGGGTAGGCTTCCCATCAACAGCTAAAGATCTAGATGAAGCAGTTGATCAGCTAGTTTATATCGCTTCACCCGATGAAATGGATTATATTAGGGATGGAAAAACAAGAGAAGAAAAAATCTTACGATTTAAAGAATTCTGGAAAAAGAAAGATGCGGTACCATCAACTGAAGAAAATGAAGTTTTCAATGAATATTACAGGAGAGTAGCATTCGCTGATGCTAATTTTTCACATTATGTAAAGGGCTGGAAAACAGACAGGGGAATGGTATATATTATTTTAGGTAATCCTAACAATGTGGATCGTCATCCTTTTGAATATAATTCAAAGCCTTATGAAGTGTGGGAATATTATCAGCTTAACAGGAGTTTTGTTTTTGTAGATGAAACCGGGTTTGGTGATTATAGATTAGTTACGCCTTTAACAGGTGATTTGTATAGATATCGATATTAATTTATACTTATTGAGTTCCTTAAAAAAAATTCGTTTTTTCAACTAAAAGTAGAAATCTCCTATCTTGATTAGTTTCTGAAATGGCAGATTATTTTTTAGCACGAACTCAAATTGATGTTTAAAAAAGTTTTTCATTATATAAAATGATTCTTACTGTTACACTAAACCCGCTCTTGGAAAGACGCTATATTTACCTCAAAATATTTTTTAATAAAGGAAATAGAAACGGGAAAGTCGAATTAACAGCCGGCGGTAAAGGAATAAATGTTAGCAGGCAGCTTAATAACCTTAATATTGATAACCTCGCTTTTACTTTTCTTGGTGGAAACAACGGAAAATTATTCAAGGATATTTTATTAAAAGAAAAAATTAATTTTACAGCCATAAGAACTTTAAATGAAACAAGGGATGCTGCACTAATTATAAATGAATCGGATAAAAAAATAAGCACTTTTTTTGGTTGCAATACTTTAATTACCGAAAAAGAAGTTGATGAATTTAAAATAAAACTTGAAAAAATTATTCAGAATACCGAGATAGTGGTTTTCTCAGGAAGCTCGCCATGCCAAACCGCAAATTCTATTTTCCCTTTCGGAATTGAGATTGCAAACAAGTATGATAAGATCTCGGTTTGCGATACCTACGGAAATCATTTGAAAGATTGTATAAAAGCTAAACCAACTATTATGCATAACAATATTTCCGAAATTGAAAGTTCCATAAATATTTTGCTTAGAAATGAAAAAGAAATTCTTAATTATCTGGATTATCTTTATGATGCAGAGATTAAACAGTCATATATTACTAATGGAGCTAAAGCAACTTATTCTTCAAACTTTGATTTTAAGTATAAGGTTGAAAATCCTGCTGTCTATTCTGTTGATCCTACCGGCAGCGGTGATTGTTTTGTTGCTGGGATTGTATATGGTTTCCATAATAATCTAACTTATGAAGAGACTTTAGTTATTGCTTCTTCTTTAGGTGCTGCTAATGCTGGAAGGTTTGAAACATGTAATGTTTCTCACAACGAAATTGAATATTTTAAACCGCAGGTAAAAATTTCTACCATCGGGAAAAAGATAAGAAAATTAAATGTCGCACAAAATTAAAATATTCATTTCACTCTTACTGTTTCTTTCGTCAGCTACCTATTCTCAAAAAATAAATTCTATTGAGATTGAGGGGAATAAAAATATTGATAAAGATCAATTAATGGGATGGATCGGTATAAGCACAGGTGAAAAAATTTTTGCCGGTTTAATAGATTCGGTAAAATCAAAATTAGCTTTTAATTTGGCACAAAGAGGATATATAAATTCTTCATTTTCAGGAACTAACCTGGTGTTTTCCCCGGATTCTCAGAAAGTCAACGTCATTATTAATATTAAGGAGGGGGAACCTTCCTTAATAAACAAAATTTACCTGGTTTATTCTGATTCAGTAAAATCAAATGATGTCCTTGATCAATTTGAATTTCTTGAAGGTCAAATTTTCGATAAGGAATTATTGGAAGAGGCAATTCATAATTCACTATCTTATTTTGAAAACAACGGGTATCCTTTTATAAAAATTATTTTGTCATCGATAATTTTTTTTAGGGATTCTTCAAGCAATTCAAATTTAGCTGATATCCATTTAAAAATAGAAAAAGGAAATAAAAGTAAAATCGATAAAATAGAAATTGCCGGGAATCAAAATACAAAGGACTATGTTATAACAAGAGCATTAAGAATCGAAACAGGTGAAGCTTATTCTCAAAAAAAAGTTGATGAACTTCCGGAACGTTTAAACAGGCTCGGTTTTTTTGAACCGGTCGGCAAACCTGAATTTTATCTAAATTCAAAAAATGAAGGAGTCCTTTTAGTTACTGTAAAGGAAAAACAAACTAATAATTTTGATGGAATTATTGGCTATATACCGTCTGCCATTCCGGGGCAGTCAGGTTATTTAACAGGACTTGTAAATGTTAGTATGAGAAATCTTTTTGGTACAGGCCGGGCCGCTGCAATTAGGTGGCAGCAATTCGATCGTTTCTCACAAGAACTTGAATTAAAATATCTTGAACCATGGATCTTTAATTTTCCTTTCAATTTAAATGGTAGTTTTTACCAGAGAAAACAGGATTCCAGTTATGTTCAAAGAAAATTGGAAGGGGATATAGAATTTTTAGCGACAGAGAATATTTCTGCTTCTGTTTTTGTTTCTTCTGAATCTGTAATTCCATCACAATCAATAAACTCCGTGTTTACTGTTTATAATTCCAATGCAGTAACTACCGGGATCAACCTAAAAATTGATACAAGGGATGACCCGTATGCTCCTACCGGTGGAATTTTATTTACAAATTTATATTCATTCAGTAAAAAAACTATTTACGGTCCGGCAGAATATTTTACTCCGGATCTTCAAACTAAAGTAAATTTTCAAAGAATAGAAGTAGCGATAAATGCTTATCATGAATTATTTAACAAACAGGTTATTGCTTTAGGTTTGCATGGAAAAGAATTAAACGGTCCTTCTTTTGAAATAAGTGATTTATACAGGCTTGGCGGGACAAATTCTTTACGAGGTTACAGGGAAGATCAATTTTTAGGCTCAAGGATTTTTTGGTCTAACCTGGAATACCGGTTATTGCTAACCAGAAGAACATTCGGCTTTTTGTTTTTCGATACAGGTTATTTCTTTAGAAAAGCAGAACTGGAAAGAGATATCCTAAAGACTGAAGGTTTTAAAATCGGCTATGGATTGGGATTAAATATCGAAACAGGGCTTGGTGTTTTGGGAGTGAGCTTTGCTTTAGCTCAAGGTGATTCTTTTTCGGATGGCAAGATTCACTTTGGATTGGTTAATGAATTTTAATTTTTTTTAATAAATTTTTCCCGAATTATTTATTGTTGTATTGTTAAATCGTTATATTGTTAAAACGCAAAATTATTATTGTAATAATTTTTTTTGTACTAATTGACTCTAAAAATTTATATTATTTTTGTTTTTAGCATATATCCAACAATAAAACAATAAAGCAATATCTGCCAAATTCATCATTATCAGATGTACAAAAAAATTCTATTGATTATAAAAATCGTTCGCCCTTTAAATGTTCTAATTGTATTCTTAACAGTTTTAGTTGCCGGTTTTATATGCTCGGAAAATAATGAAATAATTCTCGATACCGTTTTAACCGGAATTTCTGCTTCATTTATTGCTGCTGCCGGTTATGTAATTAATGATTACTTTGATATTAAAATTGATAAAGTAAATCGTCCTGAAAGACCTTTAGCTTCCGGTAAAATAAGTATTAAGTCGGCAATTATTTTTTATTATATTACTTCATTAATTGGATTATCACTTGCACTAAAAATTAATAAAACAGTTTTTTTTATTGCTGTTGTTACAGTAATCTTGCTTTTTACCTACTCTTTTAAATTTAAATCGATAACTCTTTTAGGTAATTTATCTGTAGCGGTTATTACCGGTTTAACTTTTATTTATGGGGGTGCATCCGTAAGTAATATTTCTTTTGCAATTATACCTGCTTTGTTTGCTTTACTTATTAACTTTATTCGGGAAATTGTGAAAGATATGGAAGACGTTGAGGGTGATATTAAGAATGGTATAAAAACATTTCCCTATAGATTTGGTTTTTCATTTGCTAAAAATTTTATATTACTTGTGACTATTATATTAATTTTATTTACTTGCTATCCATTTATTTTTAAGTTATACAAAATTGAATATTTCATTATTGTTATGAGTATTGTGAATCCCATTTTAGTATACTTTTTAGTTTCAATTTATAAAAACGATTCGCTTGCAAACTTGAATAAGTTAAGTTTTATTTTAAAATTGAATATGGTTTTTGGATTAAGTGCAATATATCTCGGTAAATGAAAAATTTTGATAATTCATTTCTCAAAAGGAAAATAAAACTTATAGCCGGAGCCGATGAAGTGGGGCGGGGTCCATTGGCCGGTCCCGTAGTTGCGGCTTCAGTTATTTTTTCTCCTGATGTTTATATTGAAGGGGTCAATGATTCGAAACAGCTTACTGAAGAAGAGAGGGAAGAATTAGCTCCGGTAATAATAGAAAAATCTTTAGCTTGTTCCGTTTCTGCAGTTTCTCATTTTCAAATTGATAAAATCAATATTTTGCAAGCTTCACTCTTAGCAATGTCTATATCTGTCGGTAGGTTAAAGATAAAGCCTCATTTGATTCTTGTCGATGGAAATAAAACCTTTAATTGCAAAATTCCTACAATACCTATTATAAAAGGAGACTCGCAGTCCTTTGCTATTGCGGCTGCATCTATATTGGCAAAAGTAGCAAGAGACCGTGTAATGAAAAGGATGTGTCCCAGGTTTCCGCAATATTTATGGTCTAAAAATAAAGGTTACGCTACACGGGAACATATTGAAGCTATAAAAGCTTTCGGACCTTCAACGTTTCATAGAAAAACATTCTTGCATAAAATATTAAATGATGAGCCTGAGTTTGAATTTGAAATGGAACCGCCATCCGATTATTAATATTTTGATATCTTATTTAATTATATATTTATTCAACTTATTAGAAACGACCTGACGGGAGCCTCTTTAGATGATTGTTGAATTATCGTAATTCGTAAATAAAAATATTTTTACAAAAGACGCTACATCGGAATGTCTCTATAGGATGGATTATGTCTAAAGCAACAAAAAAATTTGGCGATGAAGGTGAGGACATAGCCGTAGAACTTCTCATTTCTAAAGGATATGAAATAATTGAAAGAAATTACAGGTACGGAAAAGGTGAAATTGATATAATTGCAATGGATCCTGGGAAAAAATATCTAGTTTTTGTCGAGGTTAAGTCAAGAAAAAATTTAGAATACGGCGAACCTGAATATGCTATTACTAAAAATAAAATCAGACAAGTAAAAAAGATAGCTGAAGCTTACCTTTATGAAAATGAAATGAGTGAAACTGACTGCAGGTTTGATGTTGTTGCAATTTTGTTTAGATCGCAAATAAAACCTATTATTAACCATTATGAAAATGCATTTATGTAAATCATGAAATTTATTAGTGGATACATAAAATTTATCGACAAGCTTAATACAAAATTAGGTATTATAACTTCATGGCTGACATTTGCATTAGTGCTTGTTACCTGTTATGATGTATTTACAAGATACATTTTGAACGAGAGCAGTATTGCATTGCAGGAACTTGAATGGCATTTATTTGCAGTAATATTTTTGATGGCCGCGGCTTATACGTTAATTAAAGATGATCATGTAAGGGTTGATGTTTTTTATTCACGGTTTTCCGAAAGGAAAAAAGCATGGGTAAATTTTTTAGGGGCAATATTTTTTCTAATCCCCTTTTGTGTTTTAGCAATTTATACATCAAAAGATTTTGTAATTAATTCTTTTCTCTTTAGGGAAACATCTCCGGATGCAGGAGGTCTTCCGGCCCGTTACATTCTTAAGGCTTTCATTCCTATCTCGTTTATTTTTTTATTACTTCAAGGGATTTCAATGGCATTTAAATCTTATATAGAAATTAAAAATCAAAGCGAACTAAAAGAGAATAATTGACAGAACTTTTACCAATAATATTTTTTCTAACAGTATTAATCTTCCTTTTATTAGGATTTCCTGTTTCATTTACTCTTGGCGGTGTTTCATTAATTTTTGGCCTTTTAACTTTCGGTTTAAAATTTTTTAATCTTCTTCCTCTAAGAATCTGGGGAATAATGAGCAATTATGTTCTCATCGCGGTTCCATTATTTATTTTTATGGGGGTGATGCTTGAAAAATCGGGGCTTGCCGAAGAATTACTGGAAACTATGGCATTGCTTTTCGGAAAGTTGAGAGGAGGTTTAGCTTTCTCGGTTCTAATTGTCGGCGCAATGATGGGTGCTTCAACCGGTATAGTTGGTGCTACGGTTGTTACAATGGGAGTTTTAAGTTTGCCGGTAATGCTTAAAAGAGGTTATCATCCAAGAGCGTCTTCCGGGATCATTATGGCTTCCGGAACTTTAGGACAAATAATTCCACCAAGTATTGTTTTGGTTTTATTGGGAAGCGTTCTCAATATTTCAGTAGGAGCACTTTTTGTCGGCGCTGTTATTCCTGGATTATTACTTGTTTTTCTATACTTTGTTTGGCTTGTTATTTTAACAATTATAAGACCTAAATCTCTCCCCGCAATGCCTGAAGAGGAACTGAGGAATTTCAAAGGTATCAAAAGAATAAAGAAGATTATAAATGCTTTCCTGCTCCCATTCACTCTTGTGTTGGCAGTTTTAGGTTCAATATTTGCGGGAATTGCATCTCCTACGGAAGCAGCTGCTGTTGGTGCTTTAGGTGCAACTGTTTTAGCTTTGGTAAGAAAAAAGTTCTCAATTAACACCTTAAAAGAAGTAATGATTAGAACTACAACCTTAACTAGCATGGTTTTCTTTATTCTAGTTGGGGCGGCGGCATTCGGTCTGGTTTTTAGAGGTTTGCACGGTGATACCTATCTTTCAAATTTAATTCTTTCTTCAAACCTCGAACCTCATCATTTTTTAGCAATTGTTATGGTTGTAATTTTCATTTGCGGATTCTTTATAGATTTTATAGAAATCACTTTCATAATTGTACCCATCGTTGCGCCTATTTTTATACATATGAATATAAATCTTTTATGGATTGGAATTTTAATTGCAATGAATCTGCAGACATCGTTTTTAACACCTCCATTTGGCTTCTCAATTTTTTATTTGAAAGGAGTTGCTCCTAGTGGAGTTACAACATCTCATCTATACAGGGGTATTGTTCCTTATGTTATACTGCAATTAATTGCACTGCTTGCAGTAATTTTTTGGCCGGATATCGCACTGTGGCTGCCGAAATCTCTTGGGGTTTAAAAAAAAGATCTGGGTAATTATTTTTATTTATCGAAAAAATTTTTTAAAGATAAAAAACATTTCAATTAGCTTTTTACGCTTTGTAATTCCTTTCGGCAATTGAATCCCATTCATAAATATTTTTCTTAAAGCTGCTGTAGGAATCATAAACCTTTTTTGCCATAGCATTAGTTGAAATAATTTCATCAATAACTTCACCAGTATATTTTCTCAATGCCTCCAAAATTTCATCTGAAAATTGCCGAAATTGAATCTTACTTTCTTTTTTCATTTTAAGATAGTATTCTGTGTTCTTTTCTTCAAAAGCAGACAACATTAATACATTTACTTTTGCAGCAGCTACTTCTATAATATTTTTTAAATCATCAGGAAGTTGATTATATGCATTTTTATTTACAATTAATTCTAAAACGGATCCAGGTTCCTGCCAGCCCGGATAATAATAATATTTAGCAATTTTATCGAATCCCATCAAGCTGTCATGATAAGGTCCGACCCATTCAAGCGCATCAATTACACCTCTGTCGAGGTCTGTATAAAGCTCTCCACCTGGAGCTAAAATAGAAGTAGCTCCTGTTTTAGTAATAACTTTTCCCCCCAAACCTGGAATTCGCATTTTTAAACCAACAAAATCTTTAATTGAATTTATCTCTTTATTAAACCAGCCTCCCATTTGTCCGCCGGTATTACCGCAGGGAAAAGGCATTAAATCATGGTCGGAATAAAGTTCTCTCCAAAGATCTAAACCTCCGCCAAAAAAAAGCCATGCATTAACCTGCTGCGCATTCATTCCGAATGGAACACAACCGAAAAATTGTGCCGACGGTAATTTACCAGCCCAATAGTAAGCAGCACCATGACCCATCTCCGCGACACCTTGAGACACCGCATCAAAAACCTCTAAGGCTGGCACTAATTCTCCCCCGCCGTATACCTGGATCTTTAACCTGCCATCCGACATTTCACCTACCCATTTCCCAAGTGCATCGGCATATTCACCTAAAATTGGAAAATGGGGAGGCCATGTCGTTACCATTTTCCATTCATAAGTTTTGCCATTATTTTTAGCTGGAGAATTATCTGTTTTTGTTTCACATCCAGTTAGTGAAAGAGCACCTGCACCAACCGCGGCAATGGAAGCGGTTTTCAAAAAATCACGGCGGATATATTTTTTCATTGTTCTTCCTTTTGTTTAGAAGATTAAAATTTATTGAAATTAGAATTTGCTTATCAGAAAATAGTAATTTTTTTTATTTAAATAGAAGATTTTTTTGAATTAGAAAAGATTAAATATTAAAGAATTAAGAACACGTATTAGTTTCTATTTCTTTTTTTGAGCTATAATTTTTATTATTTTCGATTATAAAAAGAAATAAATATCGCTAATTATTTTGGTGGAACAAGATACAAAAGTTGAAAAAGAACTGTTATTAAATAGTCCTAAATTAACGGAATTTTTTAAAACAGTTGCCGGCTTAACAACCTTTTCTCTCCAATTCTTTAAAAATGTTTTCACACCTCCTTTCGAATTTAATGAAATAAAAAAGCATATGGTTGAGCTGGGAATTAAAACCTTGCCAATTGTTACTGTTACAGGTTTTATAATTGGATTGGTTTTAGCTATGCAAAGTCAGCCTGTAATGCAGCGTTTCGGTGCCGAATATTTTTTACCAAGCATGGTTGCTTTATCTGTTATTAGAGAATTAGGACCGGTTATTACTGCTTTAATATTTGCCGGGAGAGTTAGTTCCGGTATTGGTGCGGAATTGGGTTCTATGAGGGTTACGGAACAAATTGACGCAATGGAAGTTTCTGCAATTCATCCGTACAAATATTTAGTTGTTACAAGAATTTTAGCATGTACTTTTATAATGCCTATTATTACAATGTATGTCGATTTTTTAGCAATTATTGGCGGATTTTTTGCTATTGCTCTTTCAACCGGAATAAATTTTCAGCTTTATGTTGATTCGGCTTTTAAATCTATTGTGTTTGGAGATTTCATACCGCCGTTTTTAAAAACATTTATTTTTGGATTTATTGTAGGTGCTGTTGGATCATATAAAGGTTATAATGCAGAAAATGGAACTGTTGGAGTTGGCCAGGCATCAACAACTTCAGTAGTTGTTTCATCTTTATTAATTCTGCTTTGTGACATGGTTATTGTTAAATTATCGATTTGGTTATGGCCGACCACTTAATTAAAATTAATAATCTCTCGAAATCATTCGGAGATAATTTAGTTCTGGATAATATTTCCTTAAATATTCCGGAAGGAGAAAATACAGTAATATTCGGAAAGAGCGGGAGCGGAAAAAGCGTTTTATTAAAATGTATTGTCGGATTATTAGTACCTGATTCAGGCGAAATAATAATTGAAGGGAAGAATGTTCTTAATTATTCAACAAAGGAATTAAATCAACTAAGGAAGCAAATTGGATTTTTGTTCCAAGGTGCAGCGTTATATGATTCAATGAGTGTGAGGGAAAATCTTGAGTTTCCGTTAATAAGAAACTTTAATTTCTCTCCAAAAGAAATAGATGAAAAAATTCATAACGTTCTCCAGAACGTTTCTTTGGAAGAAGCTATAGATAAAATGCCTGCAGAGCTTTCCGGCGGGATGAAAAAAAGAATCGGGTTGGCGAGAACTATAATTACCGAACCAAAATTAATTTTATATGATGAACCTACTACAGGACTTGATCCGATTACATCTAAGGAGATAAGTCATCTTATCATTGAACTTGAAGAAAATTTGGACGTAACATCTATAGTTGTAACGCATGATCTTGCTTGTGCACAGATTGTTGCTGACAGGGCAATAGTTTTAAAGGATGCCAAAATATTTTTTGAAGGAAATATTAAACAATTGGTTTCATCAAATGATGAATTCTTAAGAGAATTTTTCGGCAATGAAGTTTTAGAATCTAACATGCCTGGAAAACAGGCAAGTAAGGAGTAAGAATGGCTAAAAAAATTTCAACTGCTAAAGTCGGACTTTTTATTTTTGTGGGAATAGCTATTCTGGTTATCGGAATTTTTTTAATCGGAAGAAAGCAAGCCCTATTCAGTTCAACATTTTCCGTAAAAGCATATTTTAAAGATATACAAGGATTAAGAAACGGGGCAACAGTTAGATTAAGCGGTATCGATGTTGGAGCTGTCAGTAATGTTGAAATTGTGAATGATACAACAGGGCGTGTTGAAGTTACCATGAATTTGAAAGACGATATTCATAATTTTATTCGTACAGACACAAAAGCATCAATAGAAACTGAAGGGCTGGTTGGAAACAAGGTAGTTGTTTTAACAGTGGGCAGTGCCTCTGCTGAGGAGGTAAAAGATGGAGGAACGATTAAATCTAAAGAGCCGATGAGCATTTCTGCTATTATTGAAGAAACGCAAGGAGTAATGCGGTATACTAAAAATATGACTAAAGATTTAGCCGAAATTGTTTCAAGGGTAAACAGGGGCGAAGGTTCAATCGGTAAGCTTTTAGTTGATAACGAGCTTTATAATAATGCTGCAAAACTAACAGAAAGTGCCGATACAAGTTTAAGATCCATTACAACACAGGTTAATCAATTAACAACTGTTTTTAAAGAATTAGGTAACGGCATTAAATCTGTAATTGGAAATGTGGATAACGTAGTAGTCGATCTTGATACAATTATTACAGGTGTTAAAAAGGGTAAGGGAGTTATGGGGGCTATGCTTGTTGATAAAACTCGATACGATACCGTTTTTTCTAAAACTGTTGGTAATATCGAAAAAATGACTGCTGAAGCAAAAATTGCCGCTTCAAGATTGGCAGAAAACATGGAAGCTTTGAAACATAATTGGCTTTTCAAAAGTTATTTTGAAGAAAGAGGCTATTGGGATAAAGCTGAATACCAGGATGAAATTGATTCAAAGATGGAAGAACTCGATGCCAAAATAAAATTAATAGATCAAAAAATTGAAACACTAAAAAGTCTGCAATCAAAGAAATAAGTTAGATTTATTGTTTTATTGTTAAATTGCTGTATTGTTATTTATAATATTCTCCTACCGATATAACAATAAAGCAATATATCAATAATGATTAATCCATATAGATTTCAATCCTTTTGAGAATATCATTTCTTTCTATTTATTGAATGTAATTTAAATAAGCTACTCAAATTTTCTACTCTTTAAAGTAGTAATATTTCGTAAATTACAAGTTTAAATTTGCGATTGTTCAATTAATTTACTAGTAAATATGTATTTGGAAGACTCTGCGAAAATAATAAAAAATAATTCTTATAAAGAGAAAAAGATTGTTGTCAAAGGTGCAAGAGAGCATAATTTAAAGAATTTAAGCTTTGAAATACCGAGAAATAAGTTAGTTGTTTTTACAGGTGTCAGCGGAAGCGGTAAATCATCTCTGGTTTTTGATACAATTTATGCCGAAGGACAAAGACGTTATGTTGAAAGTTTATCGGCTTATGCTAGACAATTCCTTGAAAGAATGAATAAACCTGATATAGATTTTATCCAGGGGATCAGCCCCGCTGTAGCAATTGAACAAAAAACAGGTGCCAGGAATACAAGATCAACAGTTGGAACTACAACAGAAGTATATGATTATTTGCGTTTGCTTTTTGCAAGAGTCGGGAAGACAATATGTTTTGAATGTGGTAAAGAAGTAACGAAAGCAACAACAGCAACCGTTTCAGATTGGTTAGAAGAACAACCTGATGATACAAAATTTTATTTAACTTTCCCTTTGCATGTTCATGAAGGAACACCTGTTAAAGACGAAATAGAACTATTAAAAAAACGGGGTTTCTTCAGAATATATTTCAATAAACGGATGATCGATCTGAATGAAGAAAATAAGCTGCCGGGTAAAAAAGATGACGTTAGGATAGTTGTAGAGAGATTTAAAGTAAAGAGAGGAAAAGTTAGAGAAAAATTATCGGATTCAATTGAAGTTACCTTTAAAGAAGGTGAAAACAGGTTAATCTTAATTAATGCGGATACCGGCGATGAAAAAGAATTTAATAAATTTTACGAATGCTGCGGAATAAGATACGAAGAACCGGAACCTAGATTTTTTTCATTCAACAATCCTTTTGGTGCTTGCCCTGTTTGCCAGGGTTTTAGCAAAACTATTGGAATAGATATGGATTTAGTTGTTCCGAATCCTAATTTATCCATTGTAGATGGCGCTATTGCTCCCTGGAGAACTACTAAGTATAGTAACTATTTACGTGATCTTGTTAAAAATGCAAAACAATATAGAGTTCCAATTAATATTCCATTTAAAAATTTAACAAACGAACAGGTCGACTTAGTACGAAAAGGTTTTGGCGATTATAAAGGAATAGATAAGTTCTTTGAGAAACTTGAAAGTAAAACCTACAAAATGCACATAAGAATTTTATTAAGCAGGTACAGAGGATATTCAACGTGTTCGGCATGTAAAGGTTCCAGGTTGAGAAGAGAAGCACTTCAGGTCAAAGTCAATGGGAAATCAATTTACGATGTAGTTAAAATTCCAATTGAACACTCCCTTAAATTTTTTGAAGAGCTCCAACTATCAGAATATGATATGAAAGTTGGTGAAAGAATACTTAAAGAAATAATAAAGAGATTGACTTTTCTCAATAATGTAGGAATCGGATATTTAACGCTCGATAGGTTAAGCAGCACTTTATCCGGTGGAGAAACACAAAGAATAAATTTAGCAACATCTTTAGGTTCTTCTTTAGTAGGAACATTATATGTACTGGATGAGCCAAGCATTGGGCTTCATCCGAGGGATAATTTTAAACTTATCAATTTATTAAAAAATTTAAGAGACATTGGAAATACTGTTTTAGTCGTTGAACATGATCCGCAGATGATGAAAGAAGCAGATATTCTTGTTGATATGGGACCGAAGGCCGGAGTTGAAGGCGGAGAAATAATCGGGATGGGATCTTATGATGATATAATAAAAAATGAGAACTCTCTCACCGGGAAATATTTAACCGGTAAAATGAAAATAGCTGTTCCCCAAAAAAGAAATACAAAAAAAACAAAATCTATATTAATTAAAGGCGCAAGTGAACACAACTTGAAGAATATTAATGTTGAAATCCCTCTTAATAAGTTTGTTGTTATAACAGGTGTGAGCGGTTCAGGAAAAAGCACTTTAGTTCATGATATTTTTTATGGTGGTCTGGCAAAATATTTAGGAAAAGGCCCTTCTAAAATAGGGTCATTTAATGATATAAAAGGGGCTGAATATTTAGATGAAATTGAAATTGTTGATCAATCGCCTATCGGGAAAACTCCAAGATCTAATCCTATAAGTTATATAAAAGCATATGAACATATCCGGGAACTTTTTGCATCTACACACCAAGCGAGGGCAAGAGGTTATAAACCGGGATATTTTTCATTTAATGTTCCCGGCGGGCGATGTGAAACCTGTTCCGGTGACGGTTATATAAAAGTCGAAATGCAGTTCTTAGCTGATCTTTATCTTGAATGTGAAGATTGTAAAGGAACCCGTTTCAAAAAAGAAATTAGGGAAATAACATATCGCGGCAAGAACATGGTGGATGTTCTTGATATGACGGTTGAAGAAGCCCTGGAGTTTTTTAATGGAAACGATAAAATTGTTAAGTATATTCAGGTGCTTGCGGATGTTGGGTTAGGATATATAAAACTAGGACAACCATCCAATACGCTTTCGGGCGGCGAGGCACAAAGAATAAAGTTAGCTTCACATCTTACATCACAAAGAGAAAGGAAGCATACTTTATTTATTTTTGATGAACCAACAACCGGGCTGCATTTTGATGATATTTCAAAATTACTTGATTGTTTTAATCTCCTTTTACAAAGAGGTAATTCCGTTGTAATTATTGAACATAACCTTGAGGTAATTAAATGTGCAGATCATATTATTGACCTGGGACCTGAAGCAGGAGAAAAAGGCGGGGAAATAGTTGCAGAAGGAACTCCTGAAGAAATTGTATTAAATGAAAAATCATGGACAGGAAAGTATTTGAAGGATTACCTTTAATATTAAAGTTCAAGTGTAAGAGCAAGTTCAATAATAAGTAATAAAATCAATCAAACATGCCTTTTTCAATAGCAACTTAAATTTATTCTAAAACTCTTATTTATTCTTATTTATCCTTTTCCATTTTTTCTAAAAAGGGTTTAAGTAAATCAATTGGTACGGGGAAAATTATTGTAGAATTTTTGTCAGACGAAATTTCGGTTAATGTCTGCAAAAATCTTAATTGAATAGCAACAGGAAATTTTCCAATTATTTCTGCTGCCTCGGATAGTTTTTGGCTTGCCTGGAATTCACCTTCAGCATGAATTACTTTTGCTCTTCTTTCTCTTTCAGCCTGAGCTTGAATTGCGATTGCCCGCTGCATTTCTACCGGCAGGTCAACTTGCTTAACTTCAACTACAGTTACTTTAATTCCCCAGGGTTCAGTTTGTTCATCGATAATTTGCTGAAGCTCTTTATTTATTTTTTCGCGCTCTGATAAAAGTTCATCAAGCGCTGACTGTCCGATTATACTGCGTAATGTTGTTTGAGAAATTTGAGATGTAGCCGAATAAAAATCTTCAACCTCAACCACCACTTTTTCAGCCTGAACAATGCGGAAATAAACTACAGCATTTACTTTTAGTGAAACATTATCTTTAGTTATTATATCCTGCGGTGGAACATCCATAACTATTGTCCGCAGGCTTATCCTAACCATTCTATCTATAACTGGAATTAAGATAACCAGGCCTGGTCCTTTTGCTCCTATTAGTCTTCCGAGTCTGAAGACAACGGCTCTTTCGTATTCTCTTAATATCCTTATTGCACTGGCAAGTATGATAATAAAAAATAATATTAATACTGCAACAAAAGTTGATATGAGTTCCATTTTATTACTCCTAAAGTAACTTGATAAAGTTAAACTTTTTTTACTTTTAATTTAAGGTTATTCACTTGTTCAACAATAATTTTGCTTCCTGTTTCAATTTTACTATCAAGGCTTTCTGCATCCCAGATTTCTCCGTGAACTCTAACCAGACCATTTGGTTCAAGATCAGAAATTGCTTTCCCAATCTCTCCAACTATTCCTTCTGCACCTGTTGCGGGTTTTCTTCTTTGAGCTTTAATTCCTAATCCAATTACTATTAAAAAGAATAAGATTGTTATAATTACAATCATTGCAATTACTTCCCATGAAATTGTGAGAGCTCCCCACGCAGATTTTACATCAATTAACATTATAGAGCCAAGAACTAAGGATATTATTCCACCTAGCATTAAAACACCATGACTGACAATTTTAATTTCAAGAATAAATAATATTACTGCAAAGATAATTAAAGCTAATCCTGCATAATTAATAGGGAGAGTATGCATTGCGTAAAAGGCAAGAATTATACAAATGCCCCCAATTACACCCGGGAAAATTGCACCGGGATTAAATATTTCAAATAATAATCCGTAAAGTCCAAGCATAAAAAGTATGTAGGAAATATTGGGGTCACTCAGAATATTTAAAAGTTTTTGTGTAAAATTCATATCGTAATTTACAATCTTCACATTTTCGGTTTTTATTATTTTTTCTCCATCTGAAGTTTCTACTTCTTTTCCATCAACTTTTTTTAATAAATCATCTATATTATTTGCAATTAGATTGATTACATTTTTCTTCAATGCTTCGGTTTCAGTGAGGGAAACACTTTTCCTGACAGCTTCTTCTGCCCATTTAATATTCCTTTTTCTTTTCTCACTAATAGTTCTTATAAAAGCTGCAGCATCATTTGTAACTTTTTCAGACATTGTTGAATCCATCTGTCCTTGCATAGTAACAGGGTGTGCTGCCCCTATATTTGTTCCGGGTGTCATTGCAGCAATATTAGCGGCCATTGTAATAAATACCCCGGCACTCGCTGCTTGTGCGCCGCCGGGAGTTACATAAACAATGATAGGAACTTTCGAGCCTAAAAATTCAGAAACAATTACACGTGTAGATTTTAGCAAGCCGCCAGGTGTATTCAGCTTAACTATTACACATTCAGCATTTTCTTCATTGGCTTTATCGATTCCCATAACTATATAATCTGATGCGGCGGGGTTTATAGTTCCATCTATAGAAAGGATATAAACATTCGGTTGTGCATTAGCATTTAAACAGAATAGAAAAGCAAATATGTAAACATACTTTTTCATTTTAGTCCCCGTTTATCTTTTTCAACATATCGAAAATTAACGTTCTAATCAAGTTCTAATGTATTATAGTTCCTTGAAGATTAACTAATAATGCTCTAACTTTTCAGCATTTTGAAAAAGATTATTAAGAAATAAAACAATTTTATGAATTTTGATCGAAAAGGTATCCCTGAGGATATTTTGCTTCAATTATATGTAGGTTTATTAACCCCCAGGATTATTGAAGAGAAAATGATTAACCTGATCCGGCAGGGAAAAATATAAAAATGGTTTTCGGGGGTAGGCCAGGAAGCAATTTCAGTTGGATGTGCTCATGCATTATATGGTGATGAATATATTCTTACTATGCATAGAAATTTAGGAGTATTTAATTCAAGGGATATTCCTTTACGAAAATTATTTTCTCAGTTTCAAGGAAAGTTAAACGGATTTACAAAAGGGAGGGATCGCTCTTTTCATTTCGGCTCTAAAGAATATCATATTGTCGGAATGATTTCTCATATAGGGGCTCAACTGGGAGTAGCTGATGGTATCGCTTTATTCCATAAAATCAAAAAAGAAAAAAAACAGTGTTGGTTTTTACCGGTGAAGGGGGAACAAGTGAAGGCGATTTTCATGAAGCTTTAAATATTGCTGCTGTTTGGAATCTCCCTGTAATCTTTGTAATTGAAAATAACGATTATGCCCTATCCACAACAACTAATGAACAATTCAAATGCATGCAGTTTATCGATAAAGGAATTGGATAAGGTATCGAAGCAAAAGGAATTGACGGCTATAAATACAGGCCGGGATATTGAACCTTATAATGAGAAACAGGATTATTTACAATATATAGACGGTAAGCCACGTTATGATGGTGTTCAAAGTTTGTTGGAATCGCGGGACATCCACATCCCTTATGGCAGCCCGGAAGACAGCCCGGATAAAGAAACAATTTGTGGATTAGGTAACAATTAAAACCAGCTTTTTCTAAGATTGCTGCAGCAGGATGGTATTCATGTTTTTGATGATACAATTAATAAAATAAAACAGCGGCGGAAACAGGGATTAAAAACTGCAATTATATCATCAAGTAAAAACTGCAAAGCAGTGTTGGAGACCGCAAAAATTGATCATCTTTTCGATACGCGGATGGATGGTGTTGTTTCAGAAAAATTGAAAATTCCCGGTAAGCCTTCTCCCGATATTTTTCTGCAGGCAGCCAAACAATTAAACACAGATCCATCCCGCTGTGCAATTTTTGAAGATGCGATTGCAGGAGTACAAGCTGGGGATTCAGGCAATTTCAAATTTGTAGTTGGAGTTGCCCGTCATGATGCCGGTGAGGATCTTTGTGAAAATGGTGCTAATTTGATTATACATAATTTTGATGAATTGAATTAGTGAATACTAATCTTTTGGCATAGTAAGTACAAAAGCACCTTCAATCTGTCCGGCACGAAGCTTATCAAGAGCTTCGTTAGCTTTGTTTAAAGGAAGCTTTGTAATCTCGGTTTTAACGGGAACTTCCGGTGCAA
Organism: uncultured Ignavibacteriaceae bacterium; assembly: GCA_964448105.1. Lineage (GTDB taxonomy): Bacteria > Bacteroidota > Ignavibacteria > Ignavibacteriales > Ignavibacteriaceae > CAVQBP01. The sequence goes on along the minus strand of CAYUVK010000026.1, from coordinate 4,594 downwards.
TTTTAAGAAACTCTTCTCCATCGGTTCGAGTAAGATTTGCAACGGAACAAATAACTCTTTCTTCCCAAAGCAATCTATATGGAAACGAAGGGATATTACTCATATGAATTCCTCCGCTTACTATTTTAGCACCTTTGTCGGATTCTTTTAGTGCAGCGGGAATGAGTGATCCAACGGGAGCAAAGATTAATGCAGCATCGAGCTTTTCGGGTGGAGATTGTGTTGAATCTCCTGCCCATACTGCCCCAAGTTTGCGTGCAAAATCTTGAGCTTTAGTATCCCCGGGTCTTGTAAAAGCATGAACCTTCTTTCCCTGATGAACTGCTATTTGCGCAATAATGTGAGCAGCGGCACCGAATCCATAGATACCAAGGTTTTCCACTTTTTCTCCTGCCATTCTGTATGTTCTATATCCGATTAATCCGGCACAAAGTAAAGGTGCAGCTTCTGCATCTTTAAATTCTTTAGGAATATGAAAACAATAATTTTGATTTGCAGCAGTATACCCAGCATAACCGCCATCGATAGTATAACCTGTAAACAGTGCATTTTCACAAAGGTTTTCCTGTCCTCGTTTGCAGTACCGGCAATGTCCGCAAGTATAACCCAGCCATGGAACTCCAACTCTATCATTAATCTTAAACTTTTTAACATTGTCACCAACCCTCATTACAATTCCAACAATTTCGTGACCCGGAATTAGAGGAAGTTTTGGTTTGGTAAGTTCTTGATCAACAATATGGAGATCAGTATGGCAGACTCCGCATGCTTTAATTTTAATTAATACTTGATCTGAATTTATATCGGGAACAGGCACTTCTTTTTCTTTTAACCTCTCACCTTTTTTTTCAAGAACCATTGCAGTCATTTTATCGGGGATGTTCATTTTTCTCCTCTGAAAATATTTAATAACAACTTTAAACTACAATATTTTAATCTATTTAGGAGTGATTCTTTGCAAGAAATAGAGTGAAAGATGCCAGTCACTTCAAAAGTGACTGGCATCTAAACTACCTGATAAACCGAATCCAGCACTGTTCCGTCGACCCATTTGACTATTGCAACAACTTTATTTTTATTTAATTTGGGTTTTGATGGGGCACCACCGCAAATTTCTTGTACTTCTTTTTTTAATTCTACAATTGATTTTATCGGCAGACGTGAATTCTTAACTGCTTGAATTAAATCTTTTCTTAACGGATTTATTGCTATTCCTCTTTCGGTTATTACAACATCAATTAATTCCCCAGTGCCGCATAGTGTCGTAACTTCATCAACAATAACTGGGATTCTATCTCTAAAAGAAGGTATAGCGAGTATAGTGCACTTTGAATAAAGGCAATTCTGCCATCCGCCAATTCCATGAAGAAGCAATCCATCTGAATGAGTAACAACATTCGCATTAAAATTTATATCTACTTCAGTTGCACCTAAAACAGCAACGTCCACCATTGAAGCAAAATTTCCTTTACCATGAAAATTATAGCTTGTAAAAGGACTTGTATTTACATGATTAGGATTATCTCTCATTGACTTTACTCCTTCAAGATCAAATGTTTGCCCATCAAGGATATAATCCGTAAGTCCGTCTTCAAGCATTTTAACAAGGTATTTAGTACTACCACCTCTTACAAATCTTGCTTTTATGCCTTTAGTTTTCATCCTTTCTTTTAAGAATAAAACAAAAGCTAAATTAGTTCCACCTGAACCTGCTTGAAATGAAAAACCATCTTTCATTATTCCTGATTCTTCAATGAATTGAGCAACGTATTCAGCAATTAATAATCTATCTGGAGATTTAGTCACTTCGGTTGTTCCGGAAACAATTTTAGAAGCATCTCCCAGCGAATCTATTTTAACTACAAAATCAACATTATTTCCTTGAATCTGCCACGGAACGCAAGGGAAGGGGACAAGATTGTCTGTTACAACAATAACTTTATCAGCATATTCCGAATCGGCAAGAGCAAAACCAATTAATCCGCTTGCTGATTTTCCATTTAAACCATTAGAATTTCCAAAAGGATCGGCAGTCGGTGCAGCAATAACGGCAATATCAATATGTACTTCACCGTCCTGAACAGCCTGGTATCTTCCGCCGTGTGATCTTAAAACACCAACACCTTTCATTTTTCCTTTTGAAGTAAAAACACCAAGAGGTCCATTCATGCTTCCTTCTATATGATGCATAGTCCCGTCTTCAAGATATTTTATTAAATGTTCATGTACCGGAAATGAAGCACTTGGAAACCACCTGATATCTTTTACTCCCATTGATTTAATTGTATCAAACAAAATATTTGTTAAAGCATCACCATTTCGCAAATGATGATGGGTTGAGATTGTCATTCCATCTTTAAGCCCGGATTTTTTTAATGCTTCCTTTAAATTTTTAACAACTTTATATCCATCCCATGGATAATCGATGCAACTTCTAATTGGTGGCTTAGATTTATTGCCTGATGGTTTATAGTTATTTATTCCTTTGAAGGGGATTTGTTTTTGTCCGTTTATTTCAGTTGGAACTAAACGGTTGGCTGCATTCTTGATTAATTTCATTGTTGTATTGCTATATTGCTTTATTGTTATATAGTTCTTATAGACTTATGAATTACTCAATTACAATTGACTGACCAGGCTTCGCTAAAAGCTTCGCCTTGCAGGCCAATGTTACTAATGACTATTGACCAATGACAGCTCAGCCAAATGTAATATTCTCTGGGCTCGTTTCACTACCGGCGGATCTATCATTTTTGTACCGAGCGAAACTACTCCTAGTCCTTTGTTTTCAGCTTCTTCAAATGCTTCAACTATTTTTTTAGCTTTTTCTAATTCTTCTTTGGTAGGAGCGAAAGCTTCGTGAATAATTTTAATTTGTCGGGGATGAATACAACCTTTCCCTTCAAATCCTAATGATTTAGCTTCCAAAACAGATTGGCTCAATCCTTCCATATCAGCAACATCGGAGAATACTGTATCAATAGCCTGTACCCCGGCTGCTTTGGCTGCATTTACCAGCATAGATCTTGCAAAGAAACTTTCTTTACCTTCATTCGTTCTTTGAGTTCCTATATCTGCAGTATAATCTTCCAAACCAATTGTGAGCGCACAAATATTTTTTGATTCCGAAGCTATTTCATATGCCTTAATAGTTCCCAAAGCACTTTCAATTATTGGCATTAAATAAATTTCGCTATGAATTTTGTGTTGCTGCCTTAATTTATTTATTTCTTCCTCAACATCTTTTATTTGTTGTGATGATTCGCATTTGGGAATTAATATTACATGTACATTATGCGGAACAATGAATTTTAAATCTACCAATCCTCTAGGTAATTGGTTTATTCTTACCATTCTTTCGGAACCATAAAAATCTACTGCACGAAGAGCGTTTCTAACTATAAGTTGTGCCGAATCTTTTTCCGAAGGTGCAACACTGTCTTCAAGATCTAGTATTATTGAATCCGGTTTATGCAACCCGGCATTTATAAAAAATTTTGGTTCATTACCGGGAAGATATAGCCGGCTTCTCCTTAATTTATCTTTAGAAGTTTTATATGAATTTTTCTTATTGAAAGGAATCCAATATTCTTTTTCTATTTCAGGGTATAATTTTTTAATAGCTGTTTCTAATCTTGCTTCAATAACAAAAGGAAGAGTGCCGCTGTCTTCTAAATAGATTTTTGCATTTTTAATTTCGAAAAAACTGCAAATATCCTTAATTAGATTTTTAGTTGAATACCCGTACATTGAAGAGACTTTACTCTGTAATTCTATTTTTATTCCGCCTGAATTTTTAACTTCGATTTCAAAATAGCAATCAGAACGGATATTTTCTCCCCGTTTACCTGCTGATGATTTTTTATTAGTTTTCATAATTATTAGTAGTGACCTAAAATTGAAATAATTTCTATTTGATTTTCTTTAATTTTGTAAACCAGGCGATCCTTTTTATTTATTCTTCGTGACCAACAAGGAGGAAATTCATGTTTGAGATGTTCAGGTTTGCCTAAACCTTTATAAGGATTTCTTTTAATGTCTTCAATCAGTAAGATTATTTTTGAGAAGTATTGATCAGAAAGAGCAGCTGATTTTGTTTTCTTTATTTTATCTTTCTGCCTAAGCGATTCAGGAGACCAAATAACCTGGAGGATTTTTCCCAACTTTATTTTCCCAAGACTTCATAGATATTTAATTTTTTCCCTTTTCCTTCATCGAGCTCTTTTAATCCTTTTTTTATACTCTTCACCCATTCCCGATTACTGAGGATATAAAGATTTTCAATTAAGTTATCATAATCTTCCTTTGAAATTAATACGGCATCTTTTCTTCCTTTGCTTCCAACAATTATATAAGGTTCACTATTTTCGTTTACTTTATCAATAATTTTATTAAGTTTATTTCTTGCTTCGGTATATATTACTGCTTGCATTCTCTACCTCATAATGACATTATAATGACAGTTCTAAAATAAATTAATAACCGATTAAAATAAAGTGATTTGAATTTTGTATTAACTTTTTAATTGCTTAATTGTTAAAATCTTATGGACAATTTGGCAATTAAACATTTAGACAACTAAATTTTCCATAAA
>CAYUVK010000025.1:0-52652 GCA_964448105.1 uncultured Ignavibacteriaceae bacterium | reverse complement strand
GATTTTATTGAAATAAGTTTTGTTGTTAAAACTCAAACTTGAGTTTGTAAATTAAGGTTATAAATATTACTTAAGAAATAAAAATCCATCATAAAGTTTGTAAAAATAAAAAAGGCTGTACTCGATGAAACGGGATACAGCCTTTATTGTTATGTTTAAACAGTCTTTCTAAATGATGAAAGAGCAAGACTACTTAGGAGTAACAACAGATTCGATTGTAGTTGGTGTAATTGTTGTTACAACTGTCCATTTTGTTTTATATGTTCCATCTATAGGAGTAGCAGTTAATGTTACTGTGGAATCGCTATGCGATTCAGTCCAAGTTGCATCACTGGAATTAATAAGATTACTTGGGAGATTACTAAAATAATCACTAAATGTTTGGCCGCTTGGACCATTGGAAAATGAATTTCCACCACCACCCATTGCTACTGGTTTTTTATAATATTGTTGAGCCATTGCTCCGATATTAGTCCCCTGAGAAACGATTGAATCTTGTGTTGAAGTTTCAGCATTAGCATTAAATAAGTTAATACCTACAACTACAGCTATACCTACTACGATAACACCAAGTACGATTAAAAGAAGTTGTTGTTGACCCATTATTGAGCTCCTATGTTGTTGTTATATGTTAATTAATTCTATTTATAACCTTTTGAACTTTTGTGAACCTTCGAGGTTAAGTTATTTCTTATGATATCCTAACCTCGAAGGCTACTCCACCCGAAGGTTTTTATTTTCTAATGATAATTGTAAAAAGTGTGCCATTCCTTCTTTTGTTTGTTTTTTTGGTGGATGTTCATTTTTTGCTTTAGTGAATTGTAATTTCTACAGGTAAGTATTGCTAGGTATGTTGATTGTCGGCGGTTAGTATATGGCAGTTGTTTGTTATTGGAAGGTTTTACAAATTTTTGGGGAGAGCGGCTATAGTGTACTTTTTACAATTCCGTAAGTAAAAAAGTAAATCCTAAATATAAAGGAGAAAAATCAATTTTACTTTTTAAAAACTCGCGGGAAAAATTTACATGGAGCAAGTATTTATTACTGAAGATTTAGCTCTAAGAAATTATTAGAAATATGTGTTATTGAAATTTTTTTCTAACTTGTTTAAATTCCTTTTATGTTCATACAATCTTACAATTATGCGATACACCCCGGGAGATTTTTCGGGCATTACATCTATATCAGCCTGAATTAGATATGAATATAGCTTCATCTGAAGAAGACAATCATGTTCTGTAATAAAGATTTATATTTTATAAAATCTTAATTATTAATTATATTAATTGCAATTAAAACAGTTCATTTTTAATCACTTCAATATTTTCATTAAATAAAGGGACAATAGTGAAAAAATTTGAAACAGAAATTCACTTAAGCCGGGAAATGCGGCTAATGGATGCCACACTGATAGGTGTTGGTGCAATGATAGGAGCCGGAATTTTTGTACTTACAGGTATTGCAGCGGGAGTTGCCGGTCCTGGACTTATAATCACCTTTTCATTAAACGGTATTGTTGCTTTAATAACAGCCTTCTCTTATGCAGAGCTTGGCTCCTGCTTTCACGATGCAGGCGGCGGCTATCTTTGGGTTAAAGAAGGATTGCCGAAGTGGAATGGCTTTATTTCCGGCTGGATGAGCTGGTTTGCGCATGCAGTTGCGTGCAGCCTCTATGCATTAGGCTTCGGAGCCTATTTTGAACTAGTGTTACATGAGTTTAATATTGTTATGCCGCATTGGGGATTTTTAGAGCCTCAAAAAATACTTGCAGTAATTACTGCAATAGGTTTTGCATATATTAATTTTAGAGGGGCTTCTGAAACTGGTAAGATTGGCAATATAATAACCATAGCTAAAATTGTTATTTTAGCAATTTTTATTGGATTTGGAATTAATTTAATTTTTCATAGACCGGATTGGAAAGAAGCTTTTACACCATTTTTTCCCAATGGCTGGAGTGGCGTTTTTAAAGCAATGGGTTTAACTTTTATTGCATTCCAGGGTTTTGAAGTTATTTCACAATGTTCCGAAGAAATTAAAAATCCGAAGAAAAATATTCCGAGAGCAGTTTTTCTTTCTTTAGTAATAGTTGTTCCGATTTATGTTTTAGTCGCTTTTACTGCACTTGGTTCGGTAAAACCCGAAGGTATGACTCCATGGGCATATTTAGCATCAAATAAAGAAACCGCACTTGTTGAAGTGGCAAAATCCTTTTTTGTCGGCGGTGGTATAATGCTTTTAGTAGGCGGAATTATTTCAACAATGTCAGCACTTAATGCAACTATTTTTTCCTCTTCGCGTGTTGCATTTGCGATGGGACGGGATAGGAACTTTCCAACATTCTTTAGTAAAGTTCATAAAAAGAATTTTTCGCCTCATCTTTCCATTCTATTTTCATTATTTATTGTTGTAATAATGGCAGTTTCTTTACCTATTGAAGATGTAGCAAGTGCAGCAGATATAATGTTTTTGCTTTTATTCCTGCAGGTAAATATCACTTTAATAAAACTACGAAAGAAAAGACCAGATCTTGACCGCGGATTTTTTACACCTTTATTTCCGTACTTATCTATAGTAGGAATTCTCTTACTTCTGTTTCTAGCAGTCTATATGTTCGAATACAGTCCTACTGCATGGATAGTCACAGGAATATGGGTCTCAATTGGTTTGTTTGTATATAAAACCTATGCTTCTAAACGAGAAATTCGACATGTTAGAAAAGTAAGATCTCTCGAAAGACTGGAACGAAAAGAATACAAAATTTTAGTTCCCTTGGCAAACCTAAAAACAGTTACAAGTTTAACTCATATTGCTAAGGCACTCGCAATAAAAAATAGTGCGGAAATAATTTTTTTACATGTAAATGAAGTTAGGGAAAATGATCCTTTAGCAGTTGGTACCGGGGATATAAAAAATGCGAAGGGATTATTTGAGATAGCTGAAAATGCCTTTGAAGAATCGACAATTAAAGTTAGATCTGTGGTAACTGTTTCACACAGGATATCCGAAGGGATTGTCCATACAGCCGAAGAAGAAGAGTGTAACTTTATAATTGTGGGCAGGCAAAAAAACCCTGCTTTTATTGAAAGGTTTTTTTCCTCAATAATTGATAGCGTGATGCAGAGATTTACTGGAGAAATTGCAGTGCTTCATGGTAATTTTAGTGAAGATGAAATCAAAACTATTTTAATTCCTTTCCGTGCAGATATACACGCTATTCTGGCTACAGAAATTGCACCGGCTTTTATTAATTATTTTAATTGTAAGATAAAATTATTAATGGTTTATGAACCTGATACCCCACGCCTGGAAAAAGAAAAAAGAGAACATAAGGTAAAAGAATTAATTGAAGAAAATAATCTTCCTGCAGAAATATTAATTTTACATAATACAGATATTTTAACCGGGATTGTTGAACAATCAAAAAGCGCCGATATGATTTTGATGGGCGGGAGAACGGGTGATTTTCTTGAACTCTTATTCGGTCGTTCACTTGCTGTTGAAATAACCGACCAGGCAGCATGCCCCGTTATTTGGGTAAAAGAATTTGAAGAACGTGAATCTTTTTGGAAGCTCTTATTAAAACCAAAAAAACAAATTGGAGAAGAAAATGGATAATGCAATTCAAGGTCCGTTTTTTGATTTTGGAAAGCAAATAATTGATTATCTGCCTAACTTACTTGCAGGTATTTTATTATTGGGAATTGGATGGCTTGCCGGTTGGTTGGTTAAAAGAATAATAGTCCAGCTTATGACCGCGCTGAAATTTGAAAGACTTTTTATTCGTATGCAATGGCGGCAGGCTTTATCAAAAGCAGATATTAGATTTGCCATATTCAGTTTTATAGGCAATATATTTTTCTTTATTGTTTTCCTTATCTTTATTAATTCGGCACTAGATGCAATGAAATTGACTATTTTATCTAATCTAATTCAAAGAGGTGTCCTTTTCATACCAAAATTAATTGTTGCTGCAATAATTTTTAGTATTGGATGGATTATATCAGGAAGAGTTTCTATTTCAGTTTTTAATGCATTAGCAAAAGAGAATGTACCTCATTATTCATTAGTTTCCCGCTTTACCAAATTCATAATCATCCTATTCTTTTCAGCAATGGCTTTAGCAGAAATTGATATTGCAATTGAAATTGTAATTATTGGATTCACTACTATTATTATATCTTTAGCTGTTCTTGCTATAATACTAATTATTATGACCGGGAAATCTTCAGTTAATAAATTTTTAGGGGGACATAAAGTTTAAGTAATTTTTATTTAGAATTGTATTTTTTAAGTAACATTCTGGAGATGAAAATTAAGGTATTTTCATTTTTTTGATTTTGAAAAGAGAATAATTCTATTATTTATTACCTTTAATTTATATCAGCAAATAATTAAAACTATTATTTATTTGGATTCAATTAATTTAATTTTAACAGATATACAAGTATGTTAAAGAGAGTCATTGATGTTTTTGTTTCTCTTATTGTAATTATTTGTTTCTCCCCTTTTATCTTTGCAATTTTATTCTTTGTATTCTTGCTTACAAAAGAAAATCCCATTCTTTTACAGGAAAGGAAAATATCTTTAGATAAAAAAGGGATTAAAATTATTAAGATCAGAACGATTAGAAATTCAAAACAATTTTTAGAGTTGAAAAAATTATCTCAAAAAATTTTTTTTCAAAATGATTATATGAGGTATGTGCCTTCATTTTGCCGATGGCTTAGAAAAACAGGTTTAGATGAAATATTGCAGGTAATAAATGTAATAAAAGGTGAAATGTCGCTTGTAGGTCCACGTCCTCTTCTAAATAACGATTTAATTATAATGAAAAGAACCCATCCTGAATACTATTATAGGAGAACAAAAATAAATTCTAAACCTGGTATAACAGGTTGTTGGCAAGTTTTCGGTGAGAGATTAAAAGGAGTTGCAAATCTTATTGAACTTGATGAAAAATATGATAAGAAAAAATCCGCTTTATTTGATTTAACGATTATAGTTAAAACATTATTAATTTCAATAACTGCTTCGCACTCAGATTCAATAGTAACGGGAACATCTAAAAGGACTGTTTATACCATCCCAACTTATAGATTTGATTCTGAGTTTTCTTTAGGAAAATAATAATTTTAATTTATTCTTGCTTATTACAATCTACTTAGTCATTCCAAATAATTACCGCTGCTGTTATTCTTACAAGATTCTTAATGTAAAAAATATTAAATTATATTTTTAATTATAATAGGAATATATTGCAACTTTGCATTTTTGAAGACTCATACTTCAATAGATTGGAACCACTAGTTTTTTACCGTCCTGTGTATGATCTTTTTTGCGGAATGAGAAGTATCCGTGATAAAATTCTAAGTGCATACAAAGGAACAAAATTCACTCTTCATTGCAGACAATATCATGAAGATTTTGTAAAAAGTAAAAATCCGGGAATTGATATTAATCAAATAAATGATGAAGCATGTCTATTTATTAATGGCAGAATTTTAGCACCTTTAAACTTAGCGGAAATTATTCCTATGCAGGGAGATGATAAACTTTATAAAAAAGGTAATACAATAATAGCAGCCAGAGTATCAGGTAGAAACCTTGAAAACATTAAGAGAAAAATAAATGATCCGTTAAATATTTCTGATTTTGATAATTTGCCGGATGAAGCAATTGATATTCCTGTTTTCAATTTTATATGGGACTTAATAAGTAACAACGGGAAAGAATTATTGAGTGATTATCAATTCTTTATAAAACAAAAGAAAATTAATTCCGACACTAATTTAAGAGGAAAAATTTTTGACGGAGTTCATTTAATAGAGAAAGAAAATATTTTTGTAGATGAAGGAGTAATCATAAAACCTGGTGTTGTTCTTGATGCATCCATTGGACCAATTTACATTGACAAAAATACAAGAATATATCCTAATGCTGTTATTGAAGGGCCGGTTTATATTGGAGAAAACTCACAGGTTAAAAGTTGTGCCATTGTTTATGATAATTCTACTATTGCACAAACATGTAAAGTTGGGGGTGAAATTGAAAATACTATTTTTCTTCCTTTTTCAAATAAGCAGCATGCCGGTTTTATTGGACATGCATACATCGGCAGCTGGGTAAATATTGGTGCTGATACCAATTGTTCCGATTTAAAAAATAATTATGGAAATGTTAAGGCATATGTTAACGGAGAAGAGATTGATACTGAACTGCAGTTTCTGGGTATAATATTGGGTGATCATTCAAAAACAGCCATAAATACTATGTTTAATACCGGAACAACTGTAGGATTTTCATGTAATATATTTGGTGCAGGTTTCCCGAAAAAATATATTCCGTCTTTTTCATGGGGCGGGTATGATTCTATGACTACTTACGAATCGGAAAAAAGTATTAATACTGCAAAAAAAGTTTTACAAAGAAGAAATATAGAAATGAATAACCCGGAAGAACATTTATTCCGAAAAATTTTTGATTTAACAAATAATGAACGTATAGAAAGAGGATATTCTAACTAATTTATGGAGCATATTGAAGACAATAAACTGGAAGAACATACAGTTACTGATCTGTATGACGGGGTTAGAGGATTAGCAGTAAAAATTCTAAATAGGGTTGAACGGACAGATGCCTATTTAGAAAAGCTATTAGATAATGAAATGCGCGATTCGGAACTTATCGGTGCCGACAAAGCTCTGCTTTATGAAATTGTCCACGGCGTTGTAAGGTGGATGGGAAGACTTGACTGGGTGTTGAACGGCTTTTATAAAGGGCAATTTTCCAAAGCTATTCCGAATTTGAAAAATGGTTTGAGGGTAGCACTCTATCAAATTTTATTTTTAGACAGAGTCCCCGATTTTGCGGCTGTTAATGAAGCTGTTGAATTTGTGAAAAAACTCCAGGGGCAAAAACCCGCCGATTTAACTAATGCAATTCTTAGAAATATTATCAGGAATAAAAATGGTATTAGGTATCCGGATCCGAATGAAGACTTGCCGGGATACTTAAGTGCTTATTATTCTCATCCATCATGGATGGTAAAAAGATATTTGGCTCGCTTTGGGAAAGAAGAAACAGAGAAACTGCTTTCGGCAAATAATGAAAAACCTTTTTTGACATTAAAGATTAATACAATAAAAGTAAAACCGGATGAGTTTAAAACACTACTGGATTCGGTTAATTTAAAATATACTCCCGGGAAATATTTACCTGAATTTTTTAAATTGTTAAATCTTACAAACATTACGGCATGGGAATATTACCAGAAAGGATATTTTAATATTCAAGATGAAAGTGCCGGTCTTGCTTGCAAACTTCTAGCACCAGAGGCTGATATGCAGGTTCTTGATTTATTTTCTGCACCCGGAGGGAAATCAGTATATATTGCAAGCTTAATGAACGACCGGGGGGAAATTGTTGCAGTTGATAAATATGAAAGCAGGTTAAAGCTGGTTGAAAAAAACATAAATCGTTTAGGATTTAATTCAATAAAAACAGTTCCAACAGATGCGATGGAATTTTCATCCGGGCTTTTTGATAGAGTACTTGCAGATGTGCCTTGTTCTGGTTCCGGAACATTATCAAAAAAACCGGATATAAAATGGAAGAAGGATCTCCTTGATATAAAATCCATGAACGATATGCAGTATAAGTATTTGAAAAAAGCATCTACCTTGGTAAAAACTGACGGCATACTGGTTTACAGTACATGTTCCATTGAGCCTGAGGAAAATTTTGAAATAGTTAAAAAGTTTTTAAATGAAAATCCAAATTTCAAGTTGGTTAATGCTAAAGAAAGTTTTCCGCCTGAGTTGGTTGATGAAAATGGCTGCATCCAGACCCTACCACACATTCATCATATGGATGGTGCGTTTGCAGCAAAATTAATTAGGATAAGTTAAATTGAATTTGTAAACGAAGCGTAGTTCCGTTTAAAGGAATGAACTATTCTAAATATTGTAAAATTCTAAAAGTTTCATTTCGGCTTGCAATATTGTGCATTACAAAAAAATAGTAATTCATTTAAATAGTTAAAGATTAAAATTATACAATGTTTGAAAAATTATCAGAAGAATTAAAACAAGCGCGAATAAAAAATAATATTAGCATCCAGCAGCTTTCCACCATAACACGTATTGATATTAAATTTCTTGAAGCAATGGAAAGCGGGGATTTTTCTTTTTTACCGGAGTTATATGTAAAAGGATTTGCAAAACAATATGCAAAGGCTGTAGATCTAGATGAAAATATAATTATCAAAAAATATGAAGCAATAAAAAAGGGACTTTCATATGAAGAGAAACCACCCAAACAGGATGTAAAGAAACCAATTGAGCTTGCAAAAGAATCAAAGAAAGAAACTCCGGTAGAACATGAAGATTCAGCGCATGTTTATAATGCTGTTAAATCGCCTATAACTAATCCCGATTTTTCGGATAAAAATAAAAAAAGAATAACTTTAATTGGTATGCTTGTTGGAATAATAGCACTCTTTGCAGTTGCTTACTTTTTCTTTCTCCGCCAATCCCATGAAATAATTGTCCCGGAAAAACCTTATGAAGAAGTAATGAAAGAAAATCAGCAACGTTTTATAGATAATGAAAAAAAGGATTCTGTAGCTAATAAATCGTCTCAAAAATCCGATAGTCTAAGCTTAACTATATTTTCCAAAGATACTTCATGGATTAAAATTATTCTGGATGATAAGGAAACAGATGAGTTTATTTTATTCCCGCAATCGCAAAAAACTGTTTCGGCTGAAAATAATTACAAAATAACTTTTGGAAATTCCGGGGGTATTGAACTTAAGCTAAATAACAAACCGCTGAATTTTTCAGGTAAGAAAAACGGAGTAAAATATGTTTTAATTGATAAAAGCGGTTTTAAATATTTAACTAATCCGCCTGCTTTGTAAGGTTATAATTTTATGAATATTGAACATAAAATTGAAAACCTTAGAGAAAAAATTAGAGAACATGATTATAAATATTATGTTTTGGCTGAACCTTCAATTAGCGATCAAGAATATGATAAGCTGATTAAAGAGCTTGAAAAACTTGAGGAAGAACATCCGGAATTTATTACTCCCGATTCACCGACACAACGTGTTGGAAAAGATTTAACAAAAGTATTTAATCCTGTTACTCACAAAATACCAATGTTGAGTCTTGCCAATACTTATAACGAAGAAGAACTTTTTGATTTTGACAGGCGCGTTAAGGAAGCTTTGCCAAAAGATGAAAAAGTTGAATACATCGTTGAATTAAAAATTGATGGTGCTTCAGTTAGTCTACATTATTTAAATGGATATTTAAATACTGCTGCAACTAGAGGAGATGGGTTTGTAGGCGAAGAAATTACCACTAATGCAAAAACAATAAAAGCAATCCCTCTCAAATTCAAAAAAGCAGGCTCTATTCCTTATTCATTGGATGATATCGAAGTACGCGGCGAAATTTTTATGAACGTTGACGATTTCCTGAAACTGAATAAAGAAAGGGAAGAAAAAGACGAAAAGCTTTTTGCTAATCCACGTAACTCTGCTGCAGGTACTTTGAAAATGCAGGATCCTCAAATAGTTGCTAAGCGACCTCTTAACATTTTTGTTTACACATTAATTTCACCTAAAGATAATCTCGTTTCGCAGAATGAAAATCTTCAAATATTAAAGAAGCTCGGTTTTAGAGTTAACCCGGAAGTTAAACTCTGCAGAAATATAGATGAAGTTTTAAAAACATGTCACACCCTGGAAGAGAAAAGAGATTCATTAGGGTATGAAATTGATGGGGCGGTTATAAAAGTCAATTTACTTTCGCAACAAAAAATTTTAGGTAACATTGCAAAATCTCCCCGGTGGGCAGTTGCTTTTAAATTTAAAGCCCGGCAGGCTTTTACAAGAATAAATAAAATCATTTGGCAGGTTGGAAGAATCGGAACAATAACTCCTGTTGCAGACTTACAGCCGGTATTCCTGTCCGGTTCCACAATAAGCAGAGCAACTCTTCATAATTTTGATGAGATAACGAGAAAGGATATTAGGGAGGGGGATAAGGTTGTTATTGAAAAAGGCGGAGATGTAATACCTAAAGTTGTTTCGGTTATTTTAAGAGAAAGGAAGAAAGAGAGCAAACCTGTAAAGCCTCCTGAAAAATGCCCTGTTTGTGGTTCATCATTATTTAAGCCTGAAAGTGAGGTTGCATATTATTGTGAAAATTCAGAATGCCCGGCACAGGTAAAGGGAAGAATAGAACATTTTGCTGCCCGCGGTGCTATGGATATTGAAGGTTTGGGAGAAGCATTAATAAACCTTTTTGTTGAAATGGGTTTTTTAAAAACTTATGCTGATATTTTTGATCTGAAATACAAGAGAGAAAAATTAATTAATATTGAACGACTAGGCGAAAAAAGTGTTGGTAACTTATTAAGCTCTATTGAAAAAAGTAAAAAGCAACCTTTCTCAAAAGTTTTATTTGCTCTTGGAATTCGATATGTTGGTTCAGGTGCTGCTAAAAAATTAGCGGATAACTTTTCAAATATTGATGCAATTATTAATGCTTCTGAAGAAGAAATATCTGCGGTTCATGAAATAGGACCCAGCATAAGCGGAAGCGTAAAAAAGTTTTTTTCAAATAAAAATAATCTTCATATTATAGAAAGGTTAAAAAAACACTGTTTACAGTTTGCAGATATAAGTAAAGTAAAAACAAATACATTCTTCTCCGGAAAAACTTTTGTATTAACTGGAACTTTATCAGGCTTTTCCCGTGAAGAAGCAGGTGAAAAGATAGTTAGTTTGGGTGGAAAGGTCACTTCAAATGTAAGTAAAAGCACTAATTTTGTTGTAGTTGGAGAAAATCCCGGTTCTAAGCTGAGCAAAGCAGAAAAATTAGGTGTGGAAACGATTAATGAAAAAGAATTTAGTAAATTGTTAAATGAATTTGAGTAAATTATGTTTGATTTAATAAAAGAAAAAATAGCTCATACCGTTGTTGATTGGAAATTAAAAGACAAACAGAATAAAAATCAAACATTTACAGAATTTTTTAAAAGATCTTTTAATTTCTTAGTCTTAATGCCGCAGGATGATACAGATTTTGCTCATTCTGTACAAGTACTTTATTTTTTAGAGGATAACAAAAAGCATGCTACAGCAATGACTTATGATTTTAGGGTAAGCCTGCTACCTTTAAGATTTAGAAATAGAATTGTGGAACATACACTTGCCGATGCAAATGCTTTAAAGCTTCCTTCCACTAAAATAATTTCAAAATTAAACGGGATGATGTTTCAGGTTGTTTTAGATTTAAATAGGAAAGATAATTTATTCTACAGCTATATATCATCAGTGGTAGATGTTCCGATTAGAGTTGGGTTTTCCAAAACAAATTCTGATTTATATTATAATTTTCAAATTAAAGACAAAGAGACGGAGGCTGAGATTTCTTACAAGAATTTCTTAGAGTGTCTTAAAATATTTCAAGGATGAAAATGAATTTTGAAATTAAAAAAATTGATAGTATTACAATATTTAAACTGAACGAAAAAAGATTAGATACAAGTATTTCCGGGCTAGTTAAAGGTGAATTTACTCTACTTTTAAAAGTTGAAGAGAATAAAAAACTTATTTTAGATTTAAGCGAAGTCGAAACTTGTGACAGCAGCGGTTTAAGTGCAATACTTGTCGCAAACCGTATTTTACATTCTACTGGTGGAAGTATGAGGATTGCTGCTCCATCCGAAAAAGTATACTCTCTTATAAAGATAACACAACTAGATCGTGTCCTTCCAGTGTGCAATACAGTTAATGATGCATTCGATGAATTAAAAAAAGTATAAATAATTTAACATTCCTGGTATCTCATTAAGAAAGTATCATTTCATCAACTATATCTTTTAAAATTTTTAACTCATTTTTAGTAGATGACCTTATTGCGGAAACTTTTTGTTCGGTTAATGAAGTATTAAGCAGTTTATAAATTCGTTGAACAGAAACAGTAAAAGTATACCTATAGTTATCTCTTTTCCATTCTTCATCTTTATTCTTTGAAGCAATCAGATCGAAATTCTTTCTTAATTCATTTATTAGAATATTAAGACGCGGCTGTAAATAATTATGCAATTTATCTCCGGTTATAATTAAACTGTAAGTGTTTCAAGATCTACTTTATGGACTTCTTTGACTGGCTTTCCTAAAAATAACTCGGCTACTTCTTTAAACTTTACCGGAATGTCACTTACATAAAACTCATGATTTCCGTTCGAGTGCTTATTTGTATGTAGATTTGTCCTGTCAAGTACTTCTTTTATAAAACTTGCAGAGGCAACTCCCGAATCAATAAGTACAACATTTTCTCCGATCACTTTTTGTATTACATCCGATAAAATCGGATAATGTGTACAGCCAAGAACGAGCGTATCAATTTCCAGCTCCCTTAATTCCTTTAAGTATTCCTCTGCTATATTAAAAGTGGCTTCATGATTAATCCATCCTTCTTCGGCTAACGGGACAAATAACGGGCAGGTTTTTTCATAGACAAATATTGATGGTTCTATTTTTTTTATTTCATTTGAATATGCTTTATTGCTAATAGTAGCTCTTGTTCCTATTATGCCGATCTTTCCGTTTCTTGTACTGCTGATTGCAAGTTTTGCACCTGGATTAATCATACCAATAATTGGTAAGTCAAAATTCTTTTTTAAATCATCCAAAGCAATCGATGATGCAGTATTGCATGCTACAACTACAGCCTTAACATTTTTATTAATTAAGAATTTTGTATCCTGAATTGAATATTCCACAACAGTTGAATTTGATTTGGAACCATATGGAACCCGTGCCGTATCTCCAAAATAAACTATGTCTTCGGTTGGAAGTGTTGAAGCTAATCTTTTAACTACTGTTAAACCTCCAATTCCAGAATCAAAGACTCCTATTGGTTTTTCCTTTTCCATGAAGTTCAATTTATAATCTTTATATTATCTTGTAATATAGTTTTTTTAAGAAAATTTATTTTAATTGCTATATTTTTTAATTGCTGAAAATATTTTAACAAAATAGAAATAAAAATTAGAGCATTTGTGAAATTGTTTCGTTTAACTCTGTCTTTATAAGTTCATATCCATTAGGAGAGATTTTCTTTCCATCGCGATCAAGTACATAGAACGAATCGACAATATCATCACCTTTAGTCGAAATTTTTGCAAAATATATCATCAAGCCAAGCTCGTTCATTTTTGCTGTTACTCTATATAAAAATCCCAATCTATCCGGGGAGAAGACATCTATTATTGTATACTTTTCATGTTTCTCAAATGCAATTTTTATTTTACCTGATCTCTTAAAGAACTTGCTTTCAATTCTCCACCATTTTGATTTCATATTAGCAACTTCTTTATTTAGCTGCAGCATGCCGCCTAAAACATTATTTAAATCTTTAGTTATTTTATCATACCTGCCTGGATCGATTTTTTTACCGGTTCTGAAATCAGTTACGTTAAAAGTATCGATAACAATATCATCTTTACGAGTAAAGATTTTTGCATCATGAATATTTGCATCATTTATAGAAAGTACACCGCAAATCTTTGAAAGTAATGCAGGGAAGTCTTTAGTAATAACCGTAATGTTAGTAAAATCATTTAGTTCATTAAACAAGGTAGAAAGTTTCGTTCCCTTTAAAATTTCTTCAACATGCCTTGCTATTTCTTTATCGGAAAATTGATGAGCATAAGCAATATCATTAATAGAATCAATATGTTCCTGAACGTGATCTTCTGAAATATTGGGAGAATGTTTGCTTATTTCCTGAGGTAAAACATAAGTGCTTGAGACCAGTAATTCCTCTCCGGTAATTTGATCTTCAAGCATAGATTTTGTTTTTCTATAAAGTTCGGAAAGAAGTTCACTCTTCCACGAAGTCCAAACAGCCGGATTAACTGCAGATAAATCAGCATAAGTAACAAGGTAAAGTAAATCCAGATATTTTGTGTAAGGGAATCTCGAAGTAAAATTATTTAATGTTTCAGGATCATTTAAATTTCTTCTAAAGGCAACCTGTTCCATTACAAGATGATTATGCACCAGAAAAGTGACAATGTCTATTTCTTCTTCACTATAACCTAACCTATGCATAATGGATGAAGCCATCTCGGTTCCGATAATTTCATGACCTGAAATATCGATAGGTTTAGCAATATCATGAAGCAGTAAACCAAGATATAACATTTCTCTTTCTTTTAAACTATTGAACAGCTTGCCTAAAGGTGAAGTATCTTTTTCAAGCTTTTCAATATTTTGAATTGTAATAAGGGTATGTTCATCTGCAGTATAACAATGATAAACGCCGTGCTGCATAAATCCCACAAGATCTTTAAACTCAGGTAAAAAGACACTTAATACTCCAAGTTCGTTCATAACGGTAAGTGTTTGTCCGACATTTTTAGGGAGCTTAAGAATCTCTCTAAAAAAAACCGACGATTCGGAAGCTATTAAGTCCGATTCGGAAAAATTTTCAATTTCTTCAATAATTACAGATCTTAAATTTTCATCGAAGTGAGCACTATGAAGGCCTCGATAATAAAATGCCCTTAAAATATCGGAAAGCGAAAGATTTACTTTAGGATTGGTTAACGAAATAGTCTTACCTTTCAATACATAATCAGTATCAAGGTTTATTGCTAAAGAATCAGGTAATGGATTTGAAATTTCATCCTGGAATCTTTTAAGCATGGATTTAGAAAACCGGTTAATAATATTTGCAGCCTTAAAATACTCTTTCATAAAAGATTCAAGAGCACCATTCTGACTGTAAAACATTTCGGATATTTTTATTTGTGCATTAAATTCAAACCTGTCGTTTTTTTGATTTTGAAAAAGATGAAGAAGGTTTCTAACAGCAATAATTAATTTGTAACTCTGGATAAGACGATTGCATTCGTTAGGAGTTGTATAATTATTCTTTTTTAAAATATCAACAAATATTTCCGCCTGGGTTGCTTCAATTTGTTTATTAAGAAGAGTTTTATTTTTCAGGATATACATCCATTCAATAACCTGGAAATCTCTTAAACCGCCTGCAGATAATTTTACATTCGGCTCTAATGTTTTAGGTGAAGATCCATATTTATTATACCTATCTTCAGTATCCGACAAGAATTCATCCAGAAGTTTTAACGCTGCTTTATCATTAATAAAAGAGAATATTTCTTCGTTCCACTTGTTGTATATTTTATCTGAACCGTAAATAAAGCGTGTCTCAAAAAATTGAGTAAACGTATGCAGGTCTTCCTTTAAATATTTTTTAATATCCGAAAAATCCCTTAATGTATGAGAGACTTCGATTCCATTATCCCAAAGCTTTGTTACTATTTCTGCTATACTTCCTTTATTTTCATCAATCGATTCCGCAATGAACATAATATCTATATCTGAATAAGGTGATAATTCTCGCCTTCCAAAACTGCCGCAAGAAGCAATTGCAAAATTATATTTCTTCCCTACCAGGAGAGAATGAACAAAATCTTCTACAAGGAGACTTAATTCCAAACTAAATTTCAACGCATCTTTTTGAATTGGATTCTGCTGAAAAAGCTTAGAGCGATTATTAAAGAATATTTCTTTTTGTGTTAGAGTATTGGTCATAACATTCAATTTAAATTAATTATAGTTTTCCGGCAAAAAATCTTCCTTTGAATATTCTGCCTCGACCGTTGATGATATCCCGCCTCTAACGTTAAAATCTGCAGTAATATGCATATAACGCGGCTGGCATACCTCAACCAGATCATCTAATATTTTATTTGTTACACTTTCGAAATAAATCCCATCATTTCTATATGAATTTAAATATAACTTTAGTGACTTTAATTCAATACACAATTTATCGGGTATATATTCTATCGTAATTGTTCCAAAATCAGGCTGACCGGTTTTAGGACATACCGATGTAAATTCAGGTGCCTCATGAACCACGGTATAGTCCCTATCTGGGTATTGGTTATCAAAAACCTCTAAAATTTTTGTCTTTTCATTCATAATAATACTCTTTCTTAAATATAATTCAACTTTACTCTATATTTAATTGGATCTTCAATCCCTGCCTTCTGAAAACCTCTTAACCTTAAAGCACAGCTATCACATACACCGCAAGCTTCATCTTCATTTTGATAACATGACCAGGTTAAGTGCAGGGGAGCATTGAGCTCAATTCCTTTCTTAACAATATCTTCCTTGGTAAAATTTATTATAGGAGTAATTAATACTATTTTTGTTTCCGGCTTTGTTCCAAGGTCAATCATTTTTTCATATGCTCTAAAAAATTCCGGCCGGCAATCGGGGTATCCGGATGAATCTTCATAAACTGCACCGATAAAAATAGCTTCGGCATTAATTACCTCAGCCCAGCTAACACAAACAGATAAAAGATTAGCATTTCTAAATGGAACATATGAAGAAGGAATTTCTTTTGATGATAAATCTGCTCTCGTAACTTCAATATTTTTATCTGTTAAAGATGAACCTCCGATTTCAGCTAAATGAGTGAAATCTACTACCAGCTTGTTTTTAACTCCATAGAAATCAGCAATATCATTAAAAGATCTTAATTCTCTTCTTTCTGTTCTTTGCCCGTAATTTATATGAGCAAATGAAAGTTCGTATTCTTGTTTTGCAACGGCCGCAGTAACGCAACTGTCCATTCCGCCGCTTACAGCAACAATTGCTTTTTTCTTTTTATCCATCATAAAAATTTAAGGAAATAATTTAATAAAATAACAGATACCAATCACTTCAAAAGTGATTAAAATCTAAAAATGTAAAAATGTAAAACATTTATTTTCCGCAAAAATTCAAAAAATCATTCCACGAAAATTGCCGGAGAAAATCATCTTTAGTAATTTTGTTTTGAAATTTTAATTCTTTCACTACAAATTAAGAGGAAATAATGAGACGAAAAATTATTGCAGGTAACTGGAAAATGAATAATGATTTAAATGCAACTCAAAATCTAATTTCTAATTTATTAAAATCTTTAAATGGCAGTGAAAACTGTGATATAATTGTATGCCCTCCCTTTACATCATTAAGCGAAGCAAGCTCCCAATTAAAAAATTCAATTGTAAAATTAGGAGCACAAAATATGTATTTTGAAAATGATGGGGCTTTTACCGGTGAGATATCTGCACAAATGTTAAAAAGTGCCGGTTGTGAATTTGTGATTTTAGGTCATTCCGAAAGAAGAGCAATTTTTAATGAGTCGGATTCTTTAATAAATAAAAAGATAAAGAAAGCTATTTCATCCGGGCTAAAGCCGATATTTTGTGTAGGTGAAACACTTGAACAACGTGAAAAAGGAATAACAAAAGATATTATTAAAACTCAAATTACTGAAGGACTTAAAGATATTTCTACTGAAGAGATGAAAAATTTAATTGTAGCTTATGAACCAGTTTGGGCAATCGGAACAGGTCGGAATGCAACCCCTGAACAAGCGCAAGAAGTTCATGAATTTATAAGATCATTAATAAAAGAAAAATATTCAACGGAAATTTCTGATAATTTAATAATACAATACGGCGGCAGCGTTAAACCCGATAATGCAAAAGATCTCCTTTCCCGGAAAGATATAGATGGCGCTTTAGTAGGAGGCGCCAGTCTTAAGGCAGATTTATTTCTAGGAATAATTAGGGCAGCTTAATATTTCAAGTTGCTTTTCATAAATTGCCATAATCGTAATCTTACTCTTTTTCTGGTTAAAAATGGAGTAGGATTACGATAATAATTAAGAGTAATAATTCAAAAAACATTTTAAAAAGTTATAATTTACCTTAAAATGGCAATTATTGGTAGAATATTGCATTGCTTTCCCCTCCTTTCTTAAGTATATTTGTAAGTTTAATTTCTTATTACGAAGGTTTGAGTTACGGATGGGATTATCGAAGTTTTACTTCCTTTCAAAAATTATCATACTCTTTATTTTTTCTTTCCCGGTTTCCGCTCAAATTATTTTTAAGGAACTCCCGGACTATCAAGCAAAAATTGATTCTTCCTTTTTTGATATTACCAAAACAAGAAGTATTACTCTCTTAAATGGAGAGTGGAAGGTTTATCCTACCGATAGCAAGGAAAGAAAAAGCACGGAAGTATTGATACCCTCAATATTTGATGGAGAAGCCGAATTAACTTTCGAAAAAGAATTTTCCATTAGCCCAAAAGAATTAAGCAACGATATAATGTATATTTATTTTCTGGGATTGAACTATTCGGCAGATATCTCTGTTAACAACATAATTATTTACCGGCACACAGGAGGAGAATTCCCATTTCATTTTGAACTTCCTCATGATATTTTAAGAGTGGATAAGAAAAATGTTCTGACCGTAAAATTATCATATAAACTCGATTCTGAAAATACGATCCCGGTTAAACAAAGATTTTTATTTCCGCAAAATTTTGGTGGCATTTTTAGAGACGTATATATTCATTTGATCCCAAATATTTCCATATTCGATCTTAATGTAATACCAACTTATGATTCAAAATCAAATAAAGCGGCATTAAAAGTTAAAGCGGAAATAGGAAATAGAGAATTTAAAAGGAATCCCGATACTATTGAAATACAAAATAATTTTAATTTAAAAGTCAAAGTTTTTCAACCCGATGGTATTTCAGCAGGTGTTTTTGAAAATAAATTCACTCTTGCCAGAAATAAAAGTACTTTTATAAATCAGGATATTGAAATTAAAAACCCATTACTGTGGTCTGCTTCCAATCCTGAGACTTACCTTATTTCAACTGAGCTTTGGAGAGGCGACAGCTTAATTGACGCAACAAATAAAGAGCTAGGAATATATTCAATATCATCCGAAAAAAATTCCCTTCTGTTTAACGGGAATTCTTTTCAATTAAAGGGAGTAACTTATATCCCTTCTTTTGAAGAATATGGCAATCTTGCATCTTATGATAAAATGGAAGATGATATTAAGATGATAAAGGAGCTTGGTTTTAATAGTGTAAGGTTTGCCAAATCAGTTCCGCATCCTTATTATCTAAAACTTTGTAATAAATACGGATTATTAGCTTTTATTGAACCACCTATTAACTTTATCCCTGCCTCATTATCATCTGATAGAGATTTTATTGTAAGGAGCGAAAATTATTTAACTAATTTTATTAGGTCATATAAAGTCTATCCCGCTGTTGCAGCTATCGGACTCTGCAGTTCCGTTTTACCTAATGTTGAGGAGAATATATCCTTTGTTGAAAACCTGGCGATTCTAGCAAAGAAAAATTATCAAGGATTAATTTATGCTTCCTTTGTTTCAGCTAACCAGGATGAAATTCATCCGATACAAAATGTAGATTTATACGGAGTTGAATTATTAAACTCTCCCTTTGAAAGTGAGTTTGAAAAATTTGTTCATCTTCAAAGAAAATTTGGAAAAGGGAAGGTATTTATCAGCGGGGCTACATATGTTGTTAACCAGGGAAAAAGTGACGGTTATGTAAATAAATATTCTTTTGAAGCGCAGGCAAAATATTTTGATGATCTAACTGATTATACAGATAAAGATTCTGCCGCCGGGTATTTTATCAATTCAATGTTTGATTTCCGTGGTGATTATGCTTCACTAATTGCAGGTTATAATAAAGATAATGTATATCATCTCGGTATAGTAGGAGAAGATCGGAATACCGATAGAATTGGATATAAAGTTCTATATGCAAAGTTTCATAACGCTGAAAAAGTCACAATCCCGATTGGGAGCCGGAAAGATAATGCACCAATGGTTTTTATAATTATGGGAATTCTTCTAGCTTTAATAATGGGCATTTTAGTTAATTCTGGTAGAAAATTCCGGGAAGATGCCTCGCGTGCTTTAGTTCGTCCTTATAATTTTTATGCAGATGTAAGAGATCAGCGAATTATTTCAGGGTTTCATTCAACATTATTAGCAATAGTTATTTCTGCAGTTTTGGCTTTGATTCTTGGAAATTTGTTGTATTATTTCAAAATGAGTGTTGAATTAGAAAAAATATTAATATCTTTTGGAAGTCCCCGTTTAATAGAAATAATAAGCTATTTATCATGGCACCCATTTATGTCAATAGTGTGGCTTACATTAATTTTTATGGTCCTGTTATTTATTTCAACATTAATTATAAAAATAACTTCGTTCTTTGTAAGAAACAAAGTTTATTATTCCAGCATTTATTTTTCAACAGTATGGGCTTTTCTTCCGTTTGTTCTTTTAATTCTGGTAGGAATAATCCTTTACCGGCTATTGCTTACCGATGTGGCAAATCTTTATATTTACATTCTTCTTGCAATATTTTGTTTATGGGCATTTTACCGCCTGATGAAAGGTATTTATGTGATTTTTGACGTTAACCCCAGCAGCGTTTACTTTTACAGTATAATTTTAGCGGCAGCATTTATTGGAATTATTGTAGTTTACTATGAATTGAGAAATTCATTTATCGGTTATCTTTTGTTAACGTTAAAACAATATTAAAGTAAAAAGCATTGTATTTATCAAAATTAGAAATATTAGGATTCAAGTCTTTTGCACAAAGGACTATGGTCAACTTCAACAGCGGCATAACTTCCATTGTGGGTCCAAACGGCTGTGGTAAAACCAATATAGTTGATGCAATAAGATGGTGTCTTGGTGAACAGCGTAGCGGCGCTTTACGAAGTGATAAAATGGAAAATGTAATTTTTAATGGTACTTCTTCTAAAAAGCCAATGGGAATGGCAGAAGTATCGTTAACTATAGAAAATACAAAAGGAATATTACCAACAGAATTTTCCGAAGTTACTATTACGAGACGAATTTTCCGTTCCGGTGAAAGTGAATATTTGCTTAATAAAAACTTATGCCGTTTAAAAGATATTACAAATCTTTTTATGGATACCGGGATTGGTGCAAATGCTTATTCCGTAATAGAGCTTAAAATGGTTGAAACAATTTTAAGCATCAAAGCGGAAGAAAGACGCACAATGTTTGAAGAAGCTGCCGGCGTAAATAAATATAAATTAAGAAGGCGGCTGGCTTTAAGAAAACTAGATGAAGTTAAAGCTGATCTTATAAGAGTAAATGATATTGTTTCAGAAGTTGAGAAAAAAGTAAACTCACTTGAAAGACAGGCAAAGAAAGCAGATAAGTTTAATAAAATTACTACCGAGCTTAAAGAACTGGAAATTGATCTCTCCGAGAGAGAATATGCATTGTTTAATTTCCAAAAAAAGGAAGCGAAACTTAAAAAAGAGGTAAGCCTTCAGCAGAAAATTAAACTTGATTCGGAATTAGCAGAACTCGATGATAAAATTAAAGCAGCAAAAAATGAATTAAGAGAAATTGAGTTTCAATTAAAGTCAAAAAGAACCGAAGTTACTTCTCAAACCGAAAAAATTTATAATGTTCAAAAGAATCTTTCGGTAAATGAAGAACGGGTTAAATCTCTAGAATCCAATATTGAACGTTATAAGCAGGAACTTGAAGAATTAAAAAATCAGCTGGATATAAATAAAGACTTGATACAGGAAAACCTTACCAATTTTGATGAGATAAAAAAACAAATAAATTTCAAAGAAGAAGAGAAAAAAGAAGTACGGCTAAAGATAGATCAGCACGAAGAACAGCTTAATAAAAAACGTACTGAGTTAAAATCCTTTTCCGATAAACTGCTTGAAAAATTTAAAGAGATAACTAACCGGGAAAACGAACTTTCAAATATTAATAAATCTCTTGAAGCAAAAAACCAATCTATTAGTAAGTTGAAAGACAGGATAAATTCTTTAACGAACAACATTGCAAAAACAGTAGGATTCATAGAAGAGCTAAACCAGGAAAAAGAAGATACAGAGAATAAATTAAAAGAGACTGAAACGATTTATTCTCAAAAGCAAATTGAAAAAGATAGATTAGAAAAAGAATTAAATAAATTAAAAGAAAAAGAACTTGAAGATAGAACTGCCCTCAATTCGCTTAAAGAAAAAATTGGTTTTATACAAAATTTAATCGACAATCTTGAGGGTGTTTCCAAAGGAGCAAAAGCATTAATTGAAGACAATACATGGGCTTTAAAGGATAAAGCTTTACTTGCTTATGTCGGCGATACCTCCGATAAATATAAGAATGCTGTTGAAGCTTCATTAAAGAATAATTTAAATAATATTCTTGTTGAAACTTTTGAAGATTTGAATAACGGTATTTCTTTTCTAAATAATAATGAAATCGGAAAAGCCTCCTTTTATGTTACCGGTGAAAATAGAAAAGAGAATAAGGGGATTTTTGAAAAAATAGGCGATGCGGGAATTAAACGTAAAATTAAGAAGCTTCAAAAAGAAGATGCATTTTTAGGATGGACAAAAGATTTTATACAAGCTGATAAAAAATGGTTATCATTTTTTGAGAAAGTTTTATCAAAAACTGCTGTAGTTGAATCATTTGATAAGGCATTTAAATTATCTTCAAAATACTACGGATTTAATTTCGTTACATTGAATGGTGATTATGTAGGAAGTGACGGAATTGTTGAAGCAGGTTCCGAAATGAAATTAGATAACTCGTTGTTTGGTAGAAAGCAACTTCTTGAAAACTTAAAAGATGAATTCCCTCAAAGAGAAAGAGAATTAGAAAAACTGAAAAACGAAATTGAACAGCTTGAAGGGACTATTAATAATATTGATTTAAAGATACTTTCCGACAAAGGGAAATTACTGGTTAATGATATTGCAAATGTTGAAAAACAAATCGCCCAATTTGAATTTGAAAAGAAAAGAGCGGCTGATGAAATAGAAAAAGCTAGAAGAGAAGTTCAAGAATTAGCTGCCGAATCTAATAGAATTGATAATGAAAGATCTAAGCTGGATGAGATTTTATCTATTCAAACAGAAGAAAAGCAAAAAGCTGATGGGCATAAAGAAAACCTGGAAAACGAATTTAAAAAACTTGAAGAAGAATATAATGGATTAATTAACCGGCAGAATAAAATTAACCTGGAACTTGAAAGATCCCTTGGCGAAAAAAAGAATATTCAAAATTCAATAACTCGTGCACGGGATTCAATTGAAATAATTACTAAGTCAACTTCCAAAAGAGAATTTGATATTTCTTCTTCCGGTGAAGAAAAAGAAACCTTAAAAACTCTGATGGAAGAAAAGTATACTGAACTAAGTGAACTTGAATCAGAAAAAGAAATTTTGATAAAAGATGAGAACGAGATTGACGGGAAATATAAATCATCTCAATCAGAAATTTCCGGACTGGAAGACAATAGAGAGCAAATTCAAAAAGATAAAGAAGTAATCTCCGAGCAGATGCACGCAGCCGATATTAAATTGAATGAATTAAATATGAAAATCTCAAACCTCAAAGAGAATATAAAAGAGAATTATTCAATTACTCTTGAGGACAAAATATATGATGATCTCGATTCATTTGATTTTGAAATGAGAACAGATGAAGTTCATGCTCTTAAACAGCAAGTAAAAAATCTTGGACCTATAAATTCGCTTGCATATTCGGAATTTGAAGAAGAAAAAGAAAGATTTGAATTTTTATCAAAACAAAAAAATGATTTGATAGAATCCGAAAAAGATATTGTTAAGACTATTGAAGAGATTAATAATACCGCACAAACAAAATTCATGGAAACCTTCGAACTGATACGCGGGCATTTTGTGAATATATTTAGACGATTATTCAATCCCGGGGATGAAGCTGATTTAAAAATTGAAGAAAACGCAGATCCGCTTGAAGCAAAAATAGAAATAGTCGCAAAACCAAAAGGTAAACGCCCGACTTCAATTGAGCTTTTATCAGGCGGTGAGAAAACATTGACTGCCATTGCTCTCCTTTTTGCAATTTATCTGGTTAAACCCAGTCCATTTTGTATTCTTGATGAAATAGATGCACCTCTGGATGATGCAAACATTGATCGTTTTACAAAAATTATTGAAGATTTTAGTAAGGAAACACAATTTATTGTTGTTACTCATAATAAGAGAACTATGGAGGCTGCACAAACTCTCTACGGTGTTACAATGCAGGACGAAGGAGTTTCGAAATTAGTAAGCGTAAGATTTAACGAAGATTTAAGTTTTGTTTCACAGAATTTATAGTAATGGAAAAGATATTTAAAGTATTTATCGATTTTGATGGCACTATAACAAAGAGAGATGTTGGAGATGCAATATTTTTGAAATTCTGTGATGAAAAAATGGTAAGTGATATTATAGAGAAACTATTGAGTGATAAAATATCAGCAAAACAGAGCTGGGTTTCTTTATGCAAGATTGCCAAAATTCCGGGTAAAAAAGAATTAAATGATATTATTGATGTAATTGAAATTGATTCCACTTTCTATGAATTTGTGGAATTCTGCAATAAAAATAAAATTGAATTTTATGTTTTAAGTGATGGTTTTGATTATTACATAAATAGAATTTTTGAAAGAGAAGGTTTAGAGCATATTAATTTTTATTCAAACAAGCTTGAGATTACGGAAGATAATCATCTTATACCGCATTTCCCTTATCTTGATATTAATTGCCAGACTTCGGCTAACTGTAAGAGAAATCATATTATTAATCATAGCAGTGATGATGAATTTACAGTATTTATCGGTGATGGAAATTCCGATAAATATACTGCGCAGTTTTGTGATTTCATTTTTGCAAAAGCCGATTTACTGAAATTTTGTGAAAAGGAAAGGATAACTTACTTCCCTTTTAATGATTTTAAAGATGTAATTAATAGGATGGAAAGTTTAATTTCTAAAAAAAGATTAAAGAAACGTCATCAAGCTGAATTAAAAAGAAAAGAAATCTATATCGCTGAATAAGTTGGCGGTTGGTTATAGGTTGTTGGTGGTTGACAACTATAAACAACAAACCACATACTACAAATAAGAAAAATAAGAATGCCAGAAGTAGCTAAAAAATTATTCAAATACAGAAGTTATACTCCAATACCGTTTTTACTGGTAATGTTCTTTTATGAAAATGCAAACATATGGAGTTTAATATTCGGTTTTATTATCGCCCTTGCAGGTGAATTAATTAGACTCTGGGGGGTTAGCTGGGCAGGAAGTGAAACAAGAACCACGGGAACTGTAGGCGGTGCTTTTTTAGTTGTAAGCGGTCCATTTGCACATGTTCGAAATCCTTTGTATCTCGGCAATATTTTTATGTATCTGGGCCTTGGGGTTATGTCTTATGCTTTGTTTCCTTATTTACAAATTGTTGCTTTGCTATTTTTTATGTTTCAGTACAATTTGATAGTTAAGGAAGAAGAAGAATACTTGAGAAATACTTACGGCAAATCTTATGAAGATTATGTAAATAAAGTACCGCGATTTATTCCAAGGTTGTTTCCATATAAGACTAATGGTGTAGAACAGCCAACTTTCAAATTAAATGCTGGTCTGAAATCCGAGAAAAGAACACTTCAAGCATTCGGATTTGTAACTATAACAATCTTTCTCCTTTGGTTTGTTGGAAGATTTTAATGCCGGAAATTTTAATCAACTTGTATAGACAAGTTAAATGACTGATACAGGAAACAAAAACCTAATGATTATTGCCGGTGAAGTTTCGGGGGATTTACATGGTAGTTCTTTGGTTAGAGAATTAAAAAAAATGGATAGTAATCTAAATATATACGGTATCGGAGGGGATCGGATGAAAAGCGAAGGAATGGAACTAATTTATCACATAAATAAAATGGCTTTTTTAGGATTTGCTGAAGTGGTTAAGCATCTTCCATTTATAAAAAGAGTTCAGAAGGATTTAATTAGAATAATAAAAGAGAAAAAAATAAAAAGTGTTGTTTTAATAGACTATCCGGGCTTTAATTTGAATTTTGCGAAAAAGTTAAAAGAATTAAACTTAAATGTTATCTATTATATTTCTCCCCAAATTTGGGCCTGGGGCGCAAAACGTATTAATAAAATTAAGCGATTTGTTAATAAAATGATTGTGGTTTTCCCATTCGAAGAAAAGTTTTATAGTGATGCCGGTGTAAAGGTCGAATTTGTAGGACATCCACTTTTAGAAAGAATTAACGAACACAAATTTTTATCTAAAGAAGAATTATTTAAAAAATTTAATCTGGATAAATCAAAAGAAATATTATTAATACTTCCGGGCAGCAGACTCCATGAAGTAGAAAAAATTTTCCCCGAATGTATTAAGGCAGCAAAAAAAATAGCCGAAGAATTTAATCTTCAGATTGTAACAGCCGGTTCTCCTAATATTGAAGAAGAAGTTTATAATAATTTATCAGAGAATTTCGGGAGTAAAATTATTACAGACCATACTTACGATTTGATGAGGTATGCAAAATTTGGAATAATAAAATCAGGAACTTCAACCCTTGAAGCAGCGTTGTTCGGAATCCCAATGGTTATTGTCTACAAAACCGGTTTCATAACTTATTCAATTGGTAAAAACTTGGTGAAAGTAAAAAACATCGGGATGGCAAATATAATTGCTGAAGAAAAAATTGTCCCTGAACTAGTACAAAATGAGGCTAATGAAGAGAATATATATAAAGAATCAAAAAAAATTTTATCTGATGAGCATCTGTATAATACAATCAGGCAAAAATTAAGTAAAGTAAAAGAAAAATTAGGGACTGAAGGAGCATCGCCAAAAGCTGCCCGTTTAATTTATGCAACCTTGTAAGCCATAAGCTTATAAAATGAAGCTTAGAAAAGTGAAGCAGGATTCTTTAAGATTTATAGGAAATTATTTCCTTGTTATGTTTGCAGCGGTTCTTTGCAGAACTTTAAGAATTAATTATAAAAATAAAAATGTCTTTAATGAACTGGAAGAAAAGAAATCAAATTATGTGCTCACATTCTGGCATGGAAGTATGCTTATTCCATGGTATGTTCATAAGCGCCAGGATTTGGTAGCATTAATTAGTAAAAGCAAGGACGGAGATTTATTATCCAATCTCCTTAAATATTGGGATTATACTGTAGTAAGAGGTTCTAGCACAGAAGGTGGCGAAATAGCTTTAGGAATTTTAATTGATTATGCGAAAAATAATAAGTCTATTGTGGTCACACCGGATGGTCCAAAAGGACCACGGCATAAACTTAAAGCCGGTGCAGTTATTACTGCAAAAAAAAGCGGTATACCATTAATTTTGATGGCTGTTGGTTTCAAAAATAAAAAACATTTAAGCAGCTGGGATAAATTTGAAGTTCCTATGTTATTTTCAGAAACTAAAATTATTTATTCCGATCCTATTTATGTGGATAAAAATTTAAATTACGATGAAACTTCAAAAGTTATAAAAAGGTGTGAAGAAGTATTAAATGATTTACACAATGAAGCAAATAAATTTTGATAATAATGTTTATGGGTAAAGATGCTTAGGCATCATGTTTAATGAAGTTATTAAGAATAATATTATTACCGTTTATCCCGGTTTATGCTGTTGTAATTAAGGTTAGAAATACGTTCTTTGACAAAAATATTTTTAAAACTAAAAAAGTAGATGTTAAAGTAATTTCAGTTGGAAATATTACTGTAGGCGGTTCGGGAAAAACACCTCTGGTTATTTATTTGTCAAACATGCTGAAGAATCTTGGTAAATCAGTCGGGGTTTTAAGCCGCGGTTACAGGAGAAAATCCAAAGGATATCTATTGGTTTCGGATGGAACTAAAATATTTACAAGTGTGGATTTAAGCGGTGATGAGATTTTTCATACTGCAATGGAATGTAATATACCTGCAGCCGTTTCTGAAAATAGATTCGAAGGTGCGAAAAAATTAATAAAAGATACCGGAATAAATATTTTAATTCTTGACGATGCGTATCAGCATAGATGGATTGAACGAGATATAAATCTTTTAATATGCGAACAAAGGTTTTTATGTGAAACAGGATTTATGAATCAAAGCTTATTGCCTACAGGAAATTTGAGGGAGCCGCTTAGCTCAATAAAAAGAGCCGATGCAGTAATCCTGAATCGAAAATTTTCCGGTAAAAAAGAAATACCTTCCAAGGTTAAAAAATATTTTGAAGGTAAGAAAATTTTCACCGCGTTTTACCAGGCGATTGGATTTGCTGACATAAAAAACCGTACTCAGTATGAGCTGGAAGAATTTCACGGACAAAAGAGCTTAATTGTTTCAGGTGTTGCTAATCCGTTTTCATTTTTAAATATTCTACGACAAGTTCATGTTAATACTGATAATAGGTTAATATTTAAAGATCATAAAGATTACTCATTAAAAGAAATTCAATTGATAAGAAAGAAATTTTATTCAACAAATTCACATTCGGTAGTAACAACGGAAAAAGATGCCGTAAAGCTGACAAGGTTCTCAAAAGAACTTGATGATATTGATATATTCTTTTTAAAGATCGAATTAAAAATAGATGATGAAGAAAAATTTAAAAATTTCGTCTTAAATAAAATAAACTAATACAATGCACAGGTAATCCTGTGTATAAAATAAAAACTGATTAAAATAGATTGATTTATTCACTTGCTAAATTACTAAGGAGGAAAACTTAAATGGCAAAAGAAAAAAAATATGTTTATTTCTTTGGTGGAAATAAAGCAGAAGGCAAGGCAGAGATGAAAAACTTGCTTGGTGGAAAAGGTGCTAATCTTGCTGAGATGGTAAATATCGGAATGCCTGTACCTGCAGGTTTCACAATTACTACAGAAGTGTGCACATATTACTATCAAAACAATAAAAAATATCCTAAAGAATTAAAAGCTCAGGTTTTAAATGCTCTTAAAAAAGTTGAAAAACTAATGGAAGCAAAATTTGGTGATGCGGCAAATCCGTTATTAGTTTCCGTTAGAAGCGGTGCAAGAGCATCTATGCCGGGAATGATGGATACTATTCTGAATCTCGGTCTTAACAACGAAACCGTCCAGGGAATAATTAAAAAAACAAACAACCCGCGCTTCGTATATGATTCATACCGCAGGTTTGTCCAAATGTATGGTGATGTTGTCTTGGGTTTAAAACCTGTTGATAAGCATGACGAAGATCCATTCGAAGTAATTCTCGAAAAGAAAAAGCATGATAATGGATTTAAACTGGACACCGAATTATCTTCAGATCATTTAAAAGAACTTGTCGAAGAATTTAAAGCTGCAATTAAAGAAAAAACCGGTCAGGATTTCCCTACGGATCCCATGGAACAATTGTGGGGTGCTGTTGGTGCTGTGTTCGGATCATGGATGAATGAAAGAGCAATTGTTTATAGAAAACTAAACAATATTCCTGCAGACTGGGGTACAGCTGTTAATGTACAGTCCATGGTTTTTGGAAACATGGGAGAAGACTCCGGAACAGGTGTTGCTTTTACAAGAGATCCTGCCTCGGGAGAAAATGTATTCTACGGTGAATATTTATTTAACGCTCAGGGTGAAGATGTTGTTGCAGGCGTAAGAACACCTCATCCAATTTCTGAATTAAAGAAAGATGATCCCAAAATTTACAAACAGCTTGATGATATTCAGAAAAATTTGGAAAAACATTACAAAGATATGATGGATATTGAATTTACCATTCAGCAGGGAAGGTTATGGATGCTGCAGTGCCGTGTTGGTAAAAGAACCGGATTTGCCGCTATAAAAATGGCTGTTGACATGGTTAAGGAAAAATTAATTGAAAAAGAAGAAGCAATTTCAAGAATAGAGCCAAATCAATTAAATCAGCTTCTACGCCCTATTTTTGATCTTGATCAAAAACGTAAAGCAATTGATGAAGGTAGATTAATAGCAAAAGGATTAAATGCAGGACCCGGAGCAGCTTCAGGGAAAGTTGCACTTAGTGCACAGGACGCTGAAAAGATGGCGCAAAACGGTGACCCTGTAATTCTTGTTAGGATTGAAACTTCACCCGAAGATATAAAAGGCATGAATGCTTCTCAGGGAATCCTTACCGCAAGAGGCGGAATGACTTCCCATGCAGCTTTGGTTGCACGTCAAATGGGTAAAGTTTGTGTTGCCGGTTGCGGTACATTGAGAATAAATTATAAAGAAGGTAAAATTTCTGTCGAAGGAAAAGATATTGTTGTAAATGAAGGTGATTACATTTCAATTGATGGAACAACCGGTGAAGTAATTGCTGGTAAAATCGAAACAAAACCATCTGAAGTTATTCAAGTATTAATAAGCAAGACTATGGCTCCAGCTG
Organism: uncultured Ignavibacteriaceae bacterium; assembly: GCA_964448105.1. GTDB lineage: Bacteria > Bacteroidota > Ignavibacteria > Ignavibacteriales > Ignavibacteriaceae > CAVQBP01. Next base: position 22,461 of record CAYUVK010000025.1, on the reverse strand, counting down.
AATCACCAATTTACCAAACGTATGAAAGCTTAATGAATTGGGCTGATAAACTACGCAGGTTAAATATTAGAACAAATGCCGATCAACCTGATCAGGCTTCCAATGCTATAGCTTTTGGTGCTGAAGGAATCGGTCTTTGCCGTACTGAACATATGTTCTTCGGCGGAGATAGAATCATGTCCGTAAGGAAAATGATCCTTTCGGATACAGTAGAAGAAAGAAAAGAAGCGTTAAAAGAACTTCTTCCTTTACAAAGAGAAGATTTCTACGGGATATTCAAAGTAATGAAAGGATTACCTGTAACAATTAGAACTTTGGACCCTCCATTACATGAATTTTTACCACATAATGAAAAAGAACAAAGAGAACTTGCAAATGCATTAAATATATCTTTTGAAAAAGTTGTGGAAAAAATTGAAAGCTTATCCGAATTTAATCCTATGCTTGGTTTCAGGGGATGCCGTTTAGGTGTTCTTTATCCTGAAATTACAGAAATGCAGGCTAGAGCAATTGTTGAAGCTGCTTGCGATGCTGCAATTGAAGGAACAAAAGTTAAACCTGAAATAATGATCCCTCTTGTAAGTGATTTAAATGAATTCAAAATGCAGGAAGAAATAGTACGAAGAGTCGCCTCGGAGGTAATTAAAGAAAAAGGTAAAAAAGTAAATTACCTGGTTGGCACAATGATAGAACTTCCACGTGCAGCCGTTACAGCTGATGCAATTGCAAAACGTGCAGAGTTTTTCAGCTTTGGAACTAATGATCTTACACAAACTACTTTCGGTTTATCTAGAGATGACGCAGGTAAGTTTTTACCTCTCTATGTTGAAAATGAAATCTTTCCGAATGATCCGTTTGAAGTTCTTGATCAAGAAGGTGTCGGTCAATTGGTTAAAATGGGAACTGAAAAAGGACGTTCTACAAGACCTGATTTGAAAGTTGGAATCTGCGGCGAACATGGCGGAGAGCCTTCTTCGGTAGAATTCTGCCATAGAACAGGTTTAAATTATGTAAGCTGTTCTCCTTTTAGAGTTCCTATTGCAAGATTAGCTGCAGCCAGAGCAGTTGTAAAAGAAATGTCCAAAAGCAAAAAATCAGCGGCAAAATCGAAAAAGAAATCTTCATCTATAAAAAGATAAGTAAATCTCACTACCAACCCTCTCCTTATCAAGGGGAGGGTGAGGGAGAGGTTATTGAATTTTCTTTTAATTAAATGAATTTGAGCAAAAAGTAATTAAGCTGTTTTGAGATACTGAACCCAAACTTCCGGGACAGTATCTCATTAGTATAATTTCAATAATATATATTTAGTTCACTTAATAAAGGTTGATAATAATGAAATTGTCAGATTTCAAATATAATTTGCCTAAAAATGCTATTGCGAAATATCCTGTTTCCCCGCGTGATAAGGCAAAGTTAATGGTGTTAAATAGAGAAACTCAAGAAATAGAAAATAAAAAATTTTCTAATATTGTTGATTATATGGAAAAAGGGGATACGTTAGCAGTTAATGAAACAAGAGTATTTCAGGCACGGCTTTACGGAAAAAAAGAAAAAACTAATGCCAAAATTGAAGTTTTTTTACTAAGAGAATTAAATGCCGAAGAATGCATCTGGGATGTTATTGTTGATCCTGCAAGAAAAGTTAGAATTGGAAATAAAATATATTTCAATGATAAGCTTTGGTGTGAGGTAATTGATAATACTACTTCACGGGGTAGAACAGTCCGTTTTAATCAACCGGAAAATGTATATAAGGCAGTTGAAAAAATAGGGCTTACCCCGCTTCCCCCTTACATTAAGAGAGAACCGGAAGCATCCGATAAAGAAAATTACCAGACTGTTTATGCCAGGGTTGATGGAGCTGTTGCCGCTCCAACAGCAGGTCTTCATTTTACCTCCAAGCTTCTTGAGAAAATTGAAAAGAACGGAATTCAAATTGTTCCTGTAGTCCTCCATATAGGTTTGGGAACTTTCAGATCCGTTGAAGTTGAAGATTTAACAAAACATAAAATGGATTCGGAGTATTTTGAAATCAACGCTAAATCTGCAGAAAATATAAACAAGTCCATTTTGTCAAAGCATAATGTTTTTGTTGTAGGTACAAGTACGGCACGTGCTTTGGAAACTAGTGTAACTGCCGATGGTTTAGTCAAACCAGGCAGGGGATGGACGGATAAGTTTATTTATCCGCCTTACGACTTTAAGATAGTTGACAAATTAATAACCAATTTCCATATGCCTGAATCAACCTTATTAATGTTGGTTAGTGCTTTTGCCGATAATGATTTTATTGTTAAAGCATACAAAAAAGCCTTGAAAGACGGTTATAGATTCCTGAGCTATGGCGATGCAATGTTAATATTATAAGCCGGGAGCTTCCAGGTGAAAACATTTGCAATTATACCGGCAGGTGGTAAAGGCTTAAGAAGCGGCCATACTGCTCCGAAGCAATATTTAAGGGTCCAGGGCAAAGAATTAATTGCTTATACCCTGGAAATCTTTCAAACTAGCAAATATATTAATAGTATAGTTGTTGCTTGTGAACCATCATATTTTAACCTTATTCAAAAGTTAAAAAAGAAGTATAATTTCTCTAAAATCATAAATGTAGTCGAAGGAGGGAAAGAAAGACAACATTCGGTCTTTAATGCTCTCTCCTCTCTTTATGCCGATAAAAACGATCTGGTAATTGTTCATGACGCTGCACGTCCTCTTCTTCCCTCAAATGTTTTATCCAATGCGATTAAACAAGCAAAGAAAAAAGGAAATGCCTTAACTTGTATAAAAGCACGGGATACTTTGATGAAGGGCGATGATACGGTTAAAGTATATTTGAAGAGAGATGATATATATTATGTCCAAACTCCCCAAATATTCCGTTTTGTTGACTTGATGGCAGCTATGCAATCAGCAAAGAAAGCAAAATTTATCGGTACAGATGAATCAATGCTGGTAAAAAAGATCGGACAAAAGGTAAACATAGTTGAAGGTTCACCTTACAACTTTAAAGTTACAACTAAGCCGGACCTGGAATTATTTAAAAGCATTGTGAAAAACAGGACTTAATGTAACCGGCATTAAAAATGATATAACTTTCAATTTGTTGCTCATGCCATATTGGAAAATTTTCATTGCTAATTACGATTATTATAAGTAGGTTAATTGTTCTAAAAAAAGGAAGTCTAGAATGTTTCTTTTGGCTACGATAATAGTGTTATCATATTTGGTTGGTTCTATTCCCACAAGCATTATTGTTTCTAAAATTACAAAAGGAATAGATATTAGGGAACATGGAAGCGGTAATGCAGGCGGAACTAATGTAATGCGTGTATTAGGATGGAAGCATGGTCTGCTGGTTATTTTATTGGATGCGCTAAAAGGCGTACTGGCTGTTGTTGTTGTTGCAAGACTTCATTACGGTAATATCCCTTTTCAAAATGCAACCCCATTTGATGACTTTACCTTGGTTCAGATTATTGCAGGTATCTCGGCAGTTATCGGACATATATGGACGGTGTTTGCAGGCTTCAAAGGCGGAAAAGGTATTGCTACTGCTTTGGGTATGCTTTTAATGATTGCAACTGTGGATATGCTCGTAGCTATTGGAGTTTTTATAATTGTCGTTTCAATTTCAAAATATGTTTCTCTAGGTTCTATACTTGGAGCAATCGCTGTTCCAGTTACATTAATAATTAGAGAAAACATTTTTAATGTTGATATCCCAAGTTACAACACTTTGCTTCCTTTTATTATTGCAGTCGTAATGCTGGTTATTTTTACTCATAGAAAAAATCTTGTCCGTTTAATAAACGGTAATGAAAATAAGGTAAGCTTTAAAAGAAAATAAACTTTCAATTCCGCAATGAGGTTTTTCACTTTTGTGATAAAATCTCTCTTTTTTTACACCTGCTTAAATAATTTTTACACTCATAGTCTTACTTGAAAAAAGTTTATATCTTAAATCCAATGAGAATTTCAAATTAGATTCTATTTTTTTATCTCCAATACCACTATAGATTTTGAAGGCATATCTATTGTAATTTTATCTCCGTCAATTTTGTATTGATTAAATTCTTTTGTTGTAACTTTATCCGGTTGCTCAAATGTATTATGGTCCTGCATTTTTTCAGATGTTAAAATTTTCCCGGAAATTTTCTTAGGTTTAAAATCTTTAAATGTACACGGCACTTCGATATTTTTAACCGGATTAACATTTGCAATACTTAAATTTATTGTGCCATCTGAAGAAATTGAAGCGCTTGAACTAATTGCCGGAGTTTTTTGCCCATTCATTTCATAATCTTCTGATTTTAATTCCATCAGCAAAAGAGTAGCATCCTGATGGACCTTATATAAATCAAACACATAATATGTTGGAGTAAGGATCATCTTTTCATTTTTTGTAAGTATTAAAGCTTGCAGGACATTTACTACTTGTGCTATATTTGCCATCTTAACACGATCGCAATGTTTATTGAAAATATTTAAATTTATTGCTGCTACCATTGCATCACGTAAAGTATTCTGCTGATACAGAAAGCCCGGATTGGTTCCGGGTTCGACATCATGCCAGTCTCCCCATTCATCTACAATTAAACCAACTTTCTTTTCAGGATCATATTTATCCATAACTTTGGAATGATTTGTAATTAGTGTATCCATTCTTCTAGTTTTTAAAATAGTAGTAAACCAGTCTTCTTTATTAAAGTTAGTTGCAGAGCCTTTATGATCCCAATTGTGAGTAACAGTATAATAATGTAATGAATAACCGCTCATATAACCCTGAAGCCATCCCTGGGTGCTGCTCCATTTTTTCATTAAAGTTTCAGTCCAGTGATAATCCGATTCAAGACCACCTGATGCAATCTTATATAAATGATTATCGCCGTTATTTTTTAGAAAATGGGAATACCTTGCCAATTCTTCAGAATAAAATTCCGGGGACATAATTCCGCCGCATCCCCATGTTTCATTTCCTACACCCCAGAACTTAACTTTCCATGGCTCGGCTCTTCCGTTTTTCTTACGCAGCTTACCCATAGCAGTTAGAGTATCACCGGTTAAATAATCAACCCAATCAGCCATTTCTTTTACTGTACCACTTCCTATATTTCCACAAATAACCGGTTCACATCCAAGCTGTTCTACCAAATCCATAAATTCATGAGTGCCGAAGCTGTTGTCTTCAATTACTCCTCCCCAATTTGTATTTATAGTTTTAGGACGTTTGCTGCGGGGGCCGATTCCGTTTTTCCAGTGATATTCATCCGCAAAACATCCACCCGGCCACCGGAGATTTGGAATTTTTATTTTTCTCAAAGCTTCAACAATGTCTGTACGAATTCCATCTTTATTTGGAATGGGACTATTCTCACCGACCCAGATACCGCCATAAATTAAATGCCCGAGATGTTCGGCAAATTGTCCGTAAATATTCCTGCTGATTTGATATTTTCCCGAGTCAGGGTAGATAGTAATTTGGTCTGAATTCTTGGATTGAGGGAAAATTGTAATTGAAAAAATTAATAGTGAAAGAATAAGTAGAAAACTTTTCATTTTGTACCCTTCAATTTAAAAGATAAAAGTTTTATTAAAATTAAATTTTTTCCTTACAGAAAATTATATTCAATTTACAGAGCCATTGTCCAAATTTCTTCCATTAAGAGAATATACACCCGGATTACCTAATTTTAATTTACACTCAATTCCAAAAGTTTTTGAAAGTGCAGCATTTATTCCTGCTACAACTTTTTCGATTTCTTCTTTTGACTTAACCTCTCCGCGAAAGAAGCTGTCCTTTTCTCCATTGATTCTTTGGATAAAATGCACCCATTCGCAGGACCCATCTTTTTTTTGCTTTGCTAAAAGCTTATAAAATCCAATTTCCGGTATTTTAGGTGTAATCCAGGCCCCTATAATTTCCTCTCCTTTTTCGATATTCATTACCGCTTTAATTTGATTTTCTTTTTTCATGTAGACTATTATTATTACTTTTCAAAGAAAATTTTAACTTTAAAGCTATATAAGCAAACCTACATAATATCAAGTTGAATATGAAATTGATATTAAGTATTATTTTATGTTTATTATTTTAAGTTTTAAATAGGCAGCGATGAAAATTTCAGTTTTAGGAGCAGGAGGCTGGGGAACTACTCTTGCAATTCTGCTTCATTATAACGGACACAAAGTAACTTTAAGAGAGTATGAAAAGCATTATGTTAAAGTTCTCAACAAAACCCGGGTTAATGAAGAGTTCCTGCCGGGTATAGAAATTCCGCAAGAAATAAAAATTATTCATGACCTGGAAGAAGCGACTACTAACCAAAATTTGATCGTTTTAGCAATCCCCTCTCAATTCTTACGAAAAGTTATTAAAGAAGTAAAATTTTCAAGCATAAAAGATGCTATCCTTGTAAGTGTAGCTAAAGGAATCGAAAATAATTCTCTAATGACCATGTCGCAAATGCTTAAAGAAGTTTTCCCTCAAATAGATTCGGATCAAATCGGAGTGTTGTCGGGACCTAGCCATGCAGAAGAAGTAAGCAGGAGAATACCGACAGCAGTTGTAGCTGCTTCTCAAAGTGTTGAAACATCAAAATCAATCCAGGCTTCTTTCATAACTTCATATTTTAGAGTTTACGGATCAATTGATGTTTGCGGAGTTGAATTAGGCGGATCATTTAAAAACGTAATTGCAATTGGGGCCGGTATCGTTGACGGAGCAAAATTCGGTGATAATACAAAGGCTGCAATTATGACAAGAGGTATAGCAGAAATTTCAAGATTAGGTGTTGCTATGGGTGCTTCCCCTGAAACTTTTGCAGGCTTGTCCGGTATGGGCGATTTAATTGTTACATGCATGAGCAGGCATAGCCGTAACAGGTATGTCGGTGAACAAATCGGTGCAGGAAAAAAACTAAAGCAAGTCTTAAAGTCAATGCAAATGATTGCCGAAGGGGTTGAAACAAGCAGATCAGCTTCACAGCTTTCAAAAAAGTATGAAGTTGAAACTCCAATAACCGATGAAGTTTTTAAAATCCTATTTGAAGATAAGGATCCTGTTAAGGCAACTACCGATCTTATGACCCGCGACATGAAGATGGAATAGAGAATTTTGGATTTCTGGCATAGCTATTCCTTTTGGAAGAATTGACGATTTCGGATTAAATGCAAATATATTTTCTTCATTTATTTGCTTAAACAAATTATTAACTAAACATAATGCGGGGAAATTAGCTTCATTACATTAAACAATAATTTTTTTATTTCAATATTTAATTACCCAATATTTTTTATTTATTGAAATTTCAAAATGGTTAATTTATTTTTTAATGATGATTTCAACAAAAGAGAATATTCTGAGCCAATCGGTCCAATATTTAAAATCAGTGGGACCTAAAAGAGCCGAGGCATTTAAGAAGATTGGAATAGAAACAATCCGGGATATCCTATTCTTTTTCCCTTCCAAACATTTAGATAGGACAACAACTGTTTCCGCATCAAAAGCTTTTGAATACTTAACAAACGGGTTTGATGGCGAATTAACTATCATCGCAAAAGTTATGGATAAGGAAAATAGAAGATTTGGTAAACGTGAAATTATGAAGGTTCAACTTAGAGACCAAACAGGATTTTTTGAATGTGTATGGTTTCAGGGGGCAAAATATTTTTATACTGTTTTTAACGAAGGAGATATTTTTGCAATCTCAGGAAAACCTGCTTTTTCAAAATACGGCAACCTACAGTTTGTTCATCCTGATTTTGACAGGATAACTGAAGATGAATCACAAAGTTTTTTAAATACGGGGAAAATAATTCCTTTCTACAGGATACCTAAGGAATTAAAAGAAAAAAATATTGGAGATTTCAGTTTAAGAAAAATTATAAGCTTTGCAGTTGAAAATTATGTTAATCATCTTGAAGAAACGTTGACTGAAGAAATAATTACCGAACACAATTTGTTGGGAATAAAGGAAGCGGTGAAAAACTTTCACTATCCTGCAACTAAAGAAAAACTTCTGACAGCTTTAAGAAGGTTTAAATTTGAAGAGTTTTTTTGTCTCGAAACACTTGTTGCTTTGAGGAAATCAAATTATAAGACAAAGCTTTCCGGAAATTCCATGGGTATCAAATCGAAATTGATTCCTAATTTTTTAAAGACTCTTCCTTTCCACCTGACAAAAGCGCAGCTAAAAGTCTTAAGTGAAATAAAAAGAGATATGGAATCACCTTCTCCTATGAACCGCCTTCTTCAAGGAGATGTTGGAAGCGGGAAGACTATTGTTGCATTAATCGCAATGCTTATTGCCGTTGATAATGGATTCCAGGCTGTTTTAATGGCTCCAACGGAAATTTTAGCCGACCAGCATGCTAAAAATATTTCAAGACTGCTTAAGCCACTAAAAAGTTTAAAGAAACAATCTAATTCGAATCAAATAATAAAAGTTAGTTTACTTTTAGGCGGACAAACCAGATCTGCACAAGAAAAAAATCTCCAAAATATGGAATTGCAGGAAGCTAATATAATTGTCGGTACCCACGCTCTGTTTGAAGAAAAAGTAATTTTTAAAAATCTCGGTTTAGTTATAATTGATGAACAGCACAGATTTGGTGTTGCCCAAAGAGCAAAACTACAAAGTAAAGGTTCAACACCGGATGTAATTGTTATGAGCGCAACGCCTATTCCGAGGACTTTATCGATGACTTTGTACGGCGATCTGGATATTTCAACTATTGATGAAATGCCGCAAAACCGCAAGCCGGTTAAAACAATCTTAAGGGATGAAAGTAAACTTCCGGCAATTTATAAATTTATTTCGGATAAAAAGGAAGAAGGATATCAATCTTTTATAGTCTATCCGCTTGTAGAAGAATCTGAAAAACTGGAGTTGAAAGCTGCTGAAACTTATTATAATGAATTAAAAAACACCTATTTAAATAATTTAAATATCGGGTTAATCCATGGTAAAATGTCATGGCAGCAAAAAGAACAAGCCATGCAATTGTTCCTATCAAAAAAATATGATGTATTGATTGCTACAACTGTTATCGAAGTCGGTATCGATATCCCCGATGCTAACATTATTTTAATTAATGATGCACATCGCTTTGGACTTTCACAGTTGCATCAATTAAGGGGAAGAATAGGCAGAGGGAATGTTCAGGCGTATTGTATACTTGTTACTAAAAAGGGATTTGTACCTGAAGGAAAGCTTGCGCTGAATAATCTTGATATCAATTACATGTCATCGTCACAAATTGAAAAATATAAAACTGCTGTTAGACTGCAGTCTATGGTAAAGCATAAAGATGGATTCAAGATTGCTGAAATAGATTTGAAGTTAAGAGGTCCCGGTGATATCTTCAGCACTAAACAAAGCGGTTTCCCTGATCTTAAATTTGCAGATTTAATAAGTGACACTGATTTATTAATGCAGGCAAAAACTTCTGCATTCGAATTAATTGAAACTGATCCTCACATAAGCTCTCCGCAAAATCAGATCATCAAACAAAATTTAATTAAGAATTATTCCGGCAATCTTCAATATGCTAAGATAGCTTAAGCAATTTTATTAATTTTCTTTGCAGTTATCCAATCAGATTTAAAAATATTTTTAAAACTATACTTTAAAATATTAATGATGACTAGCACATAAATATTTTTTAAAAAAATTTTTTTTATATAAATCAAAAAAAATTATTGACTTAAAAATTTTATTAGTTATATTTGCTAACAAAAAAAATTTAAAGGAAAAATAATTTTATCTTCCTTGAGTAACTTAAGACTGAATGTTGCATTAACCTTTAATGTCAAACCTGAAAGTGAAACTTTCCAAGAAAATTTATCCCCTATTTTAAACGAACTAAAATCGAAGGAAAAAATTTTAGTAGACACTTATGCTGAGTGGGATACCTGGGAAACAATAAATGCTGTTAAAGGCGCGATCGAATGCGTTCACAACGTAATTATGATCGAAGCAGATCAATCTGCATTTGAAAAGTTTAGAGAATTCAAACCAGACATTGTTTTTAATATTGCCGAAGGCTTTAACGGTAATGGCAGGGAAGCGCAAATTCCTTCAATGCTTGAGATGCTTCAGATACCTTATACCGGTTCCGATCCTCTAACACTTTCAATATGCCTTGATAAAGCCCGTACAAAAGAAATCTTGTCATATTATAAAATCCCTAACTCAAAATTTTTAGTAGCAGATAACGTAAACCATACAACAAAATTAAAAATAGAATTCCCGCTTATTGTAAAACCAATATCAGAAGGTTCCAGCAAGGGTATTTTCTCTTCTTCATTTGTAAACAATTTAAATGAGTTAGCAAATGAAGTAGAGAGAATATTATTCGAATACAATCAACCGGCTTTAATAGAAGAGTTTTTACCCGGCCGGGAATTTACCGTTGCAATTCTCGGTAACGGTAAAACCGCGCGGGTTTTACCAATTGTGGAAATAAATTTTAAAGAATTTCCCGAGGATTTTATTCCGTTATATTCATACGAAGCAAAATGGATATTGGATACGAAAGAAAATCCTCTTGATGTTTTTACCTGCCCGGCACAGTTAGATAAAAGTCTTGCAGCAAAAATTAAAGATACCGCTTTAAGAGCATACAATACTCTAAGATGCAGGGATTGGAGCAGGATTGATATCCGGCTTGATAAAAACGGTGAGCCAAATATTATCGAAATTAATCCTCTTCCGGGAATTTTACCAAATCCGGAAGAGAACTCATGTTTTCCGAAAGCTGCACGGGCAGTTGGATTAAATTATAATGATATGATTAATAGTGTTCTTTTAGAGGCTGCTAAAAGATATAATATTATATGAAGATTAATGCTAAAATTTTAGTTTGCTATAATTCTCCATTTAGCATCTTCCCAATTTATAATGGTAAGCCTGCAAAAAAAGGTTTATCCTTCGATGACCTGTCTGAAAACGGATTCTCAAAAGAAATAAAAAGTATTAAAAATAAACTTTCTAAATATTTTCGTTCAGTTGATACACTGTCAATTGATAGAAATGTTGAGCATACAATAACTAGGATTAATAATTCCTCACCGGACGTTATTTTTAATTTCGTTGAATCGGTTGAAGGGGTTGCCTCTTATGAATATTGTATGGCGGGAGTTTTTCAATTATTGGGTTATGAATTCACCGGCAACTTACCAGCCTGCCTGGGTAATTGTCTTAATAAGGCTAAAGCTAAAAACATTCTAAGATCATTTGGAATTCCTACTCCGGATTATATAACGGTAAAACCGAAAGAAAAAATTACTGGAAAAAATTTCCATTTGTCTTTTCCGGTAATTCTAAAATTACTTAATGAGGATGCAAGTATAGGTATATCGGAATTTTCAGTGGTAAAAAATTTCACTCAACTAAAAAAACAATTAAATTTTTTACTTCGAACATACAGGCAGGAAATTATAATAGAAGAATATATTGATGGGCGGGAACTTAACGCTGCAGTTCTTGGCGGCAGAGTTCTCCCGATTTCAGAAATTAAATTTACCGGTTTACCGGAACGGCTGCCGAAGATTGTAACGTACGACGGGAAGTGGATTTCAAAAAGTGTTTATTATGAAAATACAAAACCAAAATGTCCGGCAATTTTAAATAAAAAAATTAAAGATAAAATTGAAAAAATCGCTCTAGAATCATTTGAAGCATTAAATTGCAGGGATTATGCGCGAGTAGATATAAGACTCAAAGATAAGATCCCTTATGTAGTTGAAGTTAATCCCAATCCTGATATTTCTTTTGATTCGGGCTTTTCAAGGGCTGCTTCGGCTGCAGGAATTTCTCATCAAGAGTTATTGTTTACAATTGCAAACTTTGCATTGAGTCGTCATCAAGTATTCAATAGAAAGAAACATGATACGGAAGTTAAAGCAAGCTGATGCCGGAGAGGTTGAAAAAATTTTAAATAAGATCCCGATTTTTTCGGAAGCCGAAGTAAAAGTTGGCATGGAATTGGTTAACATTGCTGCTTCGGATATTGAACAAACAGACTATAATGTTTTTGTTTATGAAGAAGAAGGAAAAATTTACGGGTATCATTGCACGGGTAGACGCCCGTTAACAGACGCAGTTTATGATTTATACTGGATCGCAGTCGATCCGGAATCCAAAATAAAAGGTATTGGCAGAAAATTACTGCAGCATGCAGAAAATTTTGTTCTTGAAAAACAAGGCAGATGGCTTTTGGCTGAAACATCTTCAAAGCAAAGCTATGAAAAAACTAGGAATTTTTATTTGAGAAATAATTTCTCAGTGATTGCCCAGATAAACGATTTCTATGCAGTGGGTAATTCACTAATTATTTTCGGAAAGTTTTTCAACAAATAAGAACAAACCAGAGGATAGTCATGGAACTGTGGCAGCAAATGATAAGAGACAGTATTCATTCTGTAGATCAGCTTGTAGAAAAATTTGGGATCGACAGGCAAGATGCCGAGGACCTGGATGAATTTTTCCAGGCAAGGATCAATCCTTATTATCTAAGCTTAATTAGATACCCGGGAGATCCGATTTGGCGCCAATGCGTACCCGACAGAATGGAACTGGAAGATTTTGATGCAGAAGAAGATCCGCTGATGGAAGATGCAATGAGTCCCGTTCCGAATATTACTCACCGCTACCCGGATAGAGTTCTCTTTTTAGTTACAAGCCAGTGTGGATTATATTGCCGCTTCTGCACCAGGAAAAGAAAAGTTGGCGACTATGAAAAAATCTCTATGAAAGGTTTGGAGAGTGCATTTAAATATATTGAAAAACATAACGAGATAAGAGATGTTATTCTTTCCGGGGGTGATCCCTTAATGTTAACCGATGTTATGTTGGAGAAAATCTTAAAAAGATTAAGATCTATTCCTCATCTTGAAATTATAAGACTCGGGACCAAAATGCCCTGCGTACTGCCGCAAAGGATAACTCCAGAACTTTGCAATATGATAAAAAAATATCATCCGGTTTATGTTAATACGCATTTCAATCATCCATGGGAAATTACACCGGAAAGCTCTAAGGCATGCGAAATGCTTGCTAATGCCGGCGTTCCTGTTGGAAACCAGATGGTTTTGATGAAAGGTGTAAATGATGACCATAAAGTAGTAAAAGAGTTATTGCAAAAATTATTGAAGATCAGAGTTCGTCCATACTATATGTATATGGCCGATGAAACCAAAGGAGCAAATCATTTCAGAACTTCTCTTGAAACAGGCCTTGAAATTATAGAAAATCTTCGCGGTCATACAAGCGGGCTTGCAATTCCTCATTTTGTTATTGATGCTCCCGGCGGTGGTGGTAAAATACCTATCATTCCCAATTATGTACTTCACCATGATGAAGAAAAAATAATTTTAAGGAATTACCAGAACAAGGTATACTCTTATAAAAATTATAACGACCGTAATAATCCTAACAGCAAATTCGGCAGAACTTATAAAGTAAAAGCCAACAGAAAGAATGGCAAAGCAAAAGTAAACGAACCTAATTTATTCGAACTTGAAGTGCCTGTTCTTGAAGAAGTCGAGGATTAGATTTATCGAAAAGGAGATTCATCTCGGTTAATCCGGGATGAATCCTCTACTATTTTGACGCAGAAAAATAATCAAAAAGGGGAAATGATTATATAAAAATAGGGGATTACTCTTCAGAAGAATTTAATGCTAACATCTTTAAAAGAATAAACCCCGATCTTGAACGACCAGGGTTTATTATCGGAGGAGGATATGTATGAGCTTTTGTTCTTTCAAATCTTACTCACTTTTTTGTAATGTCTAAATTTGTTGAATAAGACTTATCATTGTGAAATTCATTAAGTATAGCAATTCCCATCTTTTTAACTTTGGGATTAACATCATTCTTTGCTAATTCTTCAATGGCTTTTATAGCGTCTTTACTACCGATTTTATAAAGTGATAACGCAATAAGAATTCTTGTGTTCGAGTCGGGTTCTTTAGCTAACTGTTCAACCAGTGGATTAACAAGCTCTTCAATTTCATAAAATCCGGCGAAATAAATGCAGCTTCTTCTTAATCCTAAATTATCTGATGCTATCCCCATTGCTAAATTCTTTACCATCATTTCCGGGATTTCATTCTTCAGAGTTTTTGTGATATTGCCTTTAAGAAAATTTACGGCAAATACATTACTCGATAATAATGCTGCAATTAAAACAATTGCAGCCAGCTTTACTGTTTTTTTCCCTTTTACTGTCATTTTATTTACCTCCTTGTAATTAAGTTTACGATCGGGTTCAAATCAAATTTCTAATTCAAACTTAAATGATTGAATTGTAACAGGTGTCATCCATAGGTAAACGTTTGTAAAAATATGTCATTGATTCGGTAATTAATTTTTTACTAAAGTTATCTTTTTGTACATAAAAAATTTTCCCTGTTTTAATTTTGTTTAAGTTTTAGATTTGTTAACACTCCTCTTTATTTTAAAGATACATTTGGAAGGTAGATGTTGCCCGGGATATTGAAAAGATTTTTGACTGGTTTAATCTTAGAAGTCCTGGTTCGCAAAATTGCAAAGCATAATTTGAAAGAAATTAAAAGTAAATTGTTATATAGTTTGATGAGGTATGATGTAAATTCTTATTTAAAGACAAACATCCCGGTTAAGCCCGGGATGTTTGCTAAGGTTATAATTATGTAAGAGTGAGAAAAAATTAATTCCAATCAAAAAATACGTCAAAAATATTCTTCTTTGATTTATTATTCCGCCAGAACTTAATATATTTTTCCTGTGAAATTAATCCGACCGGCCCCTGGTATATACCGCCATACAAATATCCATCCCAAACTCTTACAGCAATAACATTATCTTCATTTGCTTTTATTAATCCATCAGGCAAATAATATCCCCTGAATTGATCATATTCATTATTGTCATGTGTATTTCTTGCGGGATTATCATACATAGTTCCGGTGGAACCTACCAGCTTTCCGTTTAAGTAAACCTCATCTAGGTCGTCAATTTTACCCATCATAAGAACTAATTTTTTATTGCTCAGACCTTTAGGAACCCGAAAAGCTTTTCTATACCAGGCATATCCGTCATAGTCTTTATATCCCTGGGATTCCCAGTAACCCGGAACCATTAGAGTTGCCCAATTATTATCATTAAAATCATTTTGTTTCCATTCTGTATTGTCGCCTGTCTTGAATTTCCACTCGCCTTCAAGGTTTTCTTCTGCTACTAATTCATTGGGAATAAAATAAAGACCTATATCACCACTTGCTATTCCTCCCCCCAATTGTGAATCAAAGACTCTCACTGCAATAACATTATCACCATTCTTTTTAAAATAGCTGACAGGTACAGGGTAGTTTCTCCAGGCATTATATGCAGTTTCATAATTTGGCGGAAATGAACCTGAAACACCAACCATCTTTCCATTTAAGTAGGTTTGGTCTATATCGTCAATTGCGCCTAATTGCAGGTAAACCATTGAACCATTAAAATCATCCGGAAAAGTAAAATGTTTTCTATACCAGGCATAACCGTTGTAGCCATAGAATCCTTCATTTTCCCAGTAATCAGGGACTCTAATTTCTTCCCACTTATCATCATTGTAAGAAGGATTAGCCCAATTCATATCATCCCCGATGCTGAATTTCCAGTAACCTTTTAGGTTCATTAGTCGTTCTTTTTTCTGAGCTAAACCAGTTTGTGTTAACAAACCGAAAAATAAAATTGCTGTTAAGCAATTTAAGACTATGTTAGTTTGTGTTTTCATGAGATACTCTCTACTTTTCTTTGTGACAAATCTAAGAGTATAAAATCACACATGAGTCATTTTTACGTAATGGATTGTAAAAAATTGTCACAACATCAATTCTTGACTATATTTAGCGTGAAATCTAATTAAAAAGCAGACTTTTGGTCAATTAAAGGTGTCTAAACTAACCTATAAGTTTATAACCAATTCCGTGTACAGTTAAAATTATTTTAGGATGATCAGGATCTTTTTCTATCTTTTGCCTTAATTTTAGAATAAAATTGTCTACAGTCCTAGTAGTTGGGCTTTCATCATAGCCCCAAACGTTATTTAGTAAATCATCCCTGCTTACGGTAGAATTTTTTTTGCTCCAGAGATAGTTTAGGATTTCAAATTCTTTATGAGACATTTGTACTGCCAAACCATCTTCCAACGCATTATATGTAGAAAAATTTACTTCTATTCTCCCGATGTTTATAAAAGTATCCTTCCCTTCAGATTGAGCTTTTTCTTCAGCTCTCCTTAAGACGGCTTTTATTCTAGCGAGAAGCTCTCTTAAGCCAAACGGTTTTGTAACATAATCATCAGCACCTAGTTCCAGGCCTAGAACTTTATCTATCTCTTCTCCCTTAGCTGTAAGAAGTATAATTGGTATGTTTTTCCCCTTTTTACGTACAGTTTTACAGACATCAAATCCGGACATCCTGGGAAGCATAACATCTAGCAGTACCAGATCATAATCACCTTCAAGGATATTCTTTAACCCGGTCTCCCCATCCTCAGCAAAATTTACTTCATAACCTTCAAACTCAAGGTTATCTTTCAATCCGGTTCGCATATCCGGCTCATCTTCCACAATTAAAATTTTGCTCATTAATTCACCCTTATTAAATTATTAAGTATATAATTCAGAAATTCAAATACTAAACTATAGTAAGATAAAAATTATGGACTAAGAAATCACCTTTAAATAAACACCCTCATAATTTTATCTTATTATTAATCGGAAAATTAAGTATAAAACTGCTCCCTTCATTAAGTTTGCTTTTCACTTTTATTTTTCCGTGGTGTGCATCCACAATATGTTTTACTAGTGTTAATCCCAATCCTGTACCCTTAGTATTGTGGACTAATCCATTACTAACCCGGTAAAATTTTTCAAATATTTTTTTCTGATTTTCTTCGGAGATGCCCATACCTTTATCTTTTACTTCTATAAAAATAGAGTCCTGCCCGGACCCGGTTGTAATGGTTATTTCTTTTTTATCGTTGCTGTATTTAATTGCATTATCAATAAGATTAATTAATGCTTCGGATATTGCTTCACCATCGGCTTGAATTTCAGGAACAGATTCACCTGTGGAATAAGAAAATTTAAAACCACTGTTTTGAAGATGAAATTGATATGAATAAAAAACTTCTTCAACCAGCCTATTTACACTAACACTTGAAAAACGGTATTCTCTTCTGCCCGCTTCAATTTTGGAAAAGCTTAAGATTTTATTTACAATCCGGCTTAACCTGGTTGCCTCTTTACTAATTATGGAATAATATTCTTTTTTCTTTTCTTCTGAAGCCGCTCTTCCCATTTCCAGAGTTTCCGCAAACATACTTATTAAAGCCAGTGGAGTCCGGAGCTCGTGGGAAACATTTGAAACAAAGTCCGATTTTATTCTTGTAAGTTCCATTTCTTTCCTGACACTCCTAAATACGATGTAAACCCCTGAAATTAAAATTATGATTAAAATCGAGATTAAAATTAAGCTGGTGGTTGAACGGCTTTTTGCCAAAGCTTCGATTGTTCTCCCCTTTAATAAAATTCCAAGCTGATAATTAGGAATTAGCCAGAGATTTTTTCTCTGCTGAATTTTTTGGTTTTGAAGATCTTCCGTTGTAAAGATAAATTCATTCGAATTTTTAGCTTTAAGGGACGAACATGTAATTATAAATTTGTCTTCGGCTATTTCTTTAATTTTTGCTCCTAAGGCATCTCTTACAAATTTTGCGGGGTCGATAACCATTATACAGATGTTCTTTATATCTGCAGGGTCATCAAGCAAAAAAATTAAAACATTGCTGGTATCGGTCGACTCATCCGGGAGAGGTTCTATTTTGCTGTAACCCCCTCTTTCATAAGTATAAAGCTTTTTTATTTTTGCACTGTTATTCTTTAAAAAATCCTTAATATTGTAAGAATAATTATTTTCATGTTCTCCTGTTCCGTAATATAATTTAGAGGTGCTTTTCCCTTCCAGGCTATCTGCAAAAATAATTAAACTGATTGCTTTATTAATACTAAGAAAACTATCTGCTTTTGCTTTAAAGTATTCAGGATGGGATATATTATCCGTCAGCAGTAAATTTAATTTGCTTCGCCAGCCCGAGACAATATCTTCCGAATATTGATTTACTGAAAACAGGATTGCTTCAAGCTGGTTATTATATATTTCTTCTATTACACGTTCGGATTCATTTAGAGAGTTAATTTCATATAATGAAAATATTAATGCCGGGAGTATAATTATCAGTATTAATATTAGTGCAATTTTTTTAATAGGGTTTTTCATTACTTCAAACTTAATAAATCATTAGAAAAAAAAAGAACTAGATTTTTAGTATATAAATACTTTATCTTCTAATTAGAGTTCAAAAACAGGTATTTTTTTTATTTGTTTTTCTCTCCTTTCGAATTTTCCGTAAAGATTTAATTCGCTTCCTAAAAACCATATTTTAATAAATACCCTGCACCAGATGAGCAATTGCTGAATAATAAATACTAAGAATATTCCCGCCCCGATCGACATTCCAATTACCCCTTCGAATTTGAGATAAATAATGAATAAGAAAACCGGGAAAAGTAATAAACTTAAATAAAGGAAATATGTACTTATAAAATGTTTAATTACAAATGCGAATGATTTCAATAATGTTTTTAACGGTTTAAAATTTTCATTTTCAACTATCATTATCTTGGCATAATCTGCTACAGTTAAAACAAAAATGAAAAGGATTAAGTGAATCATCATACCGGAAAGTCCTATATAAAATAAAGGGACTTCGCTTTCAACGGTACCATAAGCTGAATCCAGAATATTTGCCAGGGGAATATAAACAGCAAGAAAAACAATAATTTGTATGACAACCGAATAAATCGCCAGCCTGAGAAATCTTGAAAAATATTCAGCACTCCCTTTCCAGAAAGCACTTAAAGAATATTTACCTTCTCTTCTTTTTAATATGGTCAATATCCCGCCTTCAAAAAAAATAGTGAGAATAAGATAAAATAGTCCGGCCCATACAGCAACTGATAAATATGGTCCAATAGCTTTTGAAGATTGATTCATGAAATCTTTGTAGACAGTGTAATCAAAATCTTTTAATAATGATACAAATGCCATTGAGCTTCCCGCTTCTTTCTCAATTGTATTTCCAAAAGGAAGTGCCAGGCATAAAGCAAGGCATAATGTTATAATATAAATTGTTATGGAAAGTTTTTTTGTTTTAAAAGCTGATTTAAATCCCATTATATATGATGTTAAAATTTTCATCTTTAAACCTTTTTTTAGAAAATCATAGACATTGAAGTGATTAAATTTTCCACCCAGAAAATGAATTTTGTCATATATTTTTTGAAAGGTGCGCTTTCCGGCTTTGTCGTATAGCTGTTATTATTAAAGTTCATATCAATATATATTTTATGATCCGGGTCTACTTTTGCCCAAACAACTTTTTCCGGTTTATCAAACCGTATATCAAAGGTTCTTTCCTTTCCGCTCCAGTTAACTAAAGTATCCATTCCGTTATCAAAATGCACAAGTATTTCGACCGGCATAATTACTTCACCTAAACGGAAAACCACAACTTTGGAATGATATAAATCAATATCTCTTTTATTGTAATTTGTTTTAAACAATAATTTCTTGCCTAAACTGTCGTATATACCTAAAGGCTTCCGGATCTTACTAATATTAATTCCATGAAGTTCGTAATCACAAATATTAGTCCCGTAGAGAACTTCATCAAAAAACCAATTCATATCTTCGCCGAATTTATTTCCCAGTCTTTTTTTCACAATTTCATTAACAATATCAATAAAATTTTTCCCGCAGGGATGTTTAAACTTCCACCTTTCAAAATATGTCTGCATAATTTCATCCATTACTTTCCTGCCGACAAGCCGATCCAGGGTTGTCAGCCATATAGTAGTTTTATAATATGTGATACTTCCGTAACCGCCATCAGGATATTCCCAGGCATACCTGGAGTCCTCTGCAATTTTAGGATTCCACATTCCAACGTATCCCTGCCTGGAGGATTCTAAATCCCCTTCGTGATAACCGGCAATATTAATAAGTGAAGTTTTATTGCCGTAAGTATGGTTCATTATTCTTGATTCCATATATGTGTTGATGCCTTCATCCATCCATGCCTCTTCAAACTCATTTGATGCAAGCATCCCCATAAAATAATTATGTCCGAATTCATGTATTATTGCCTGCTCGGTTATTCTAATTCCTTCCGGCATTCCCCAAAGCGAGCTAGAAGTTATAAACGTCGGGTATTCCATCCCCGCAGAACCAAAACCTTTAATCGGTGCATCAACTATTGTAAGGTTGGGATATGGATATTTTCCAACATGCTTATCAAAATAATCTAATGCTGCAGTAATTGCCTTAATATGCCTGCCTGCCTGTGCAAAATGTTCCGGCTGCAGCATAATTTTTACATTTACATGCTTCCATTGTTTTTCAACTACC
Organism: uncultured Ignavibacteriaceae bacterium; assembly: GCA_964448105.1. Lineage (GTDB taxonomy): Bacteria > Bacteroidota > Ignavibacteria > Ignavibacteriales > Ignavibacteriaceae > CAVQBP01. The sequence continues at coordinate 1,954 of CAYUVK010000025.1, read as the reverse complement.
TTAAATCGAGGTGATGCCGTCCATGCAAAATCAATAACATCTTCCGCATGAAACTTTATAGTGTTTGTGCCATTATTATTTTTCTTTTCATCTACCTTTATGCCTACAGCGCCAACAATATATTTTTGCGGAAGCGTGATGCTTACATTATAAACACCAAAGTCTGCATAAAATTCCGAATTGGCGTGGAATTGATGACAGTTCCATCCACCTTTTGTTGCGTAACGTATACCTGGAAACTCATATACTCCAATCTTCGGAAACCACTGACCAACTAAAAAGTAATCTCCGGCAAACCCGGTTCTCGCAAAAATTTTTGGCAGCTTCGATTTGAACTTAATATTGATGTTAACTGTTTCTCCCGGCTTTATCTGTTTGGCAAGAGGAATGCTTATTACAGTTTGATCATCTGTATTATTGTCATCAGGATGAATAAATGTTATTTTATTTGTTAGATCTTCTCCGTTTTGTATTTTCATTGATAGAACATCAATCCACCCCCAGTTGCTGTCTGCGCCTTCGTTAAAAGTTAGTCCTCTTAGCTGCCCGCCGGATTCCTTAATAAATGTAGATTTTGTATTTTTAAATGCATTCAGGTATAAATGAAATCTCAGTTCATTAATAACATCACTGGAAATGTTTCTCCAGTGTAAAACTTCAAATCCATCTAAGATTTTTGTCTTAGGATTAAGAGTTACTTCCATATCGTAGCTTGCATTTCGCGGGCTTAAAGGTGTTGGAAAAATTGTTTGAGGAAGCAGGGTATCCTGAATTAAAAAAACTAACAGAAATAATAGAATGAATCGAATATATTTTATAGGTAAGTCACACATTTTTCTACCCCAAATTCTTAGATATGTTGAATTTACCACCTTAGTTAATACTCTGAATTAAATATTAGTAAAATTGAAGTGATAATCAATAAAATTACACAAGAGTTTTTCCAAATAATAATTAATCCTTTCATGACAATTTACTTTATTATCCCGGGACTTGATTTTTAATTTGAAATAAGGATATTTTATTAACAAAGTATTTAGGAATAATTTAACCATGAAAATATTTATCATTGGAACAGCAATATTATTTTCAATATCGATTTTTTCTCAGTCAAATCCTCCCAAAACCATTGCCCATGTTGATCTGAAAAAGTACGCCGGACTCTGGTATGAGATCGCTAAAATTCCGAACAGCTTCCAGGATCAATGTGTAAGAGGAACAACAGCAAAATATACTCTTAAAGAAGATGGTGAAATTTCAGTTGTTAATTCTTGTATTGATAAAGATGGAGATATTGATGATGCTGACGGAGTTGCAAGAGTTGTTGATAAAAATTCGAATGCAAAACTTGAAGTCAGCTTTGTAAGCTTTCTAGGATGGAGACCATTCTGGGGAGATTACTGGATAATCGGTCTTGATGAAAATTATCAATGGGCAATCGTCGGAACCCCGAGCAGGAAATACGGCTGGATTTTAAGCCGTACAAAAAAGCTTGATCAGCAGACAGTGGATAAAATTTGGGGAATACTTAAAGAGCAGGGTTATAACCCATCCGATTTTGAAATGAGCCCGCAATAAACCCTTAAATTACTAATGGAGTTACACGGAGTTCATAATCTTATTCTTTGGGTTTGACTAAAAAGTAAAAAAATGTCATTTCGGGTATAAAGGTCATTTTGTGTTGCTAAAAACAAGTACTAATATAAAGTTCTCAGTTATAAATTCATTTATCCGAAATTATAGTTTGACATTTCGTATAATGAAAATGTTAGTTTTAGCCTATTTCCTAAGCTTCACCCAAAAAATTCAGACCTTAAATATCTGAATTTTTTTTAGTGAAGCGCTTTTTTGCAGTTATCTTTTTAACGAAACTCATTTGAATTGAGTTTACTATCTGTAACATTATGTTATTTAACAAATTACATATATTTCAGCAACACTTTTTGACCTTTAA
>CAYUVK010000024.1:0-52730 GCA_964448105.1 uncultured Ignavibacteriaceae bacterium | reverse complement strand
TTAATAATTAAAGTACGACTGTTTCTTTTAAACTCTATTTTTTATCAAAAAATCAACTTTTTCTATAATAAAATTCAATGCAATAGAGCCAAAATCAAATAAGTGAATTATTTCCTTCCTTTAAATGATTTTATTCCTCAGAGCGCATTCTATAAAAAGAACGCCACGCAAAATACAAGCCTACTATAAAAATAACTCCCCCCACATAAGGTGCAATATGTCGGAAATGTTCGGAAATAGAAATTTCCATAGCAAGCAATCCAAATAAAGTTGTAAATTTAATTATGGGATTAAGAGCCACTGAAGAAGTATCCTTAAAAGGATCTCCGACTGTATCACCTACAACAGTAGCATCATGAAGTTCTGTTCCTTTTTCATTTAATTCAACCTCTACAACTTTTTTTGCATTATCCCAGGCACCACCTGCATTAGCCATAAAGATTGCTTGGAAAAGTCCAAATACAGCAATTGAAATTAAAAAGCTGATAAAGAAGGAAACCGGGTATACAGAATTTGAAGAAGGAGCAGAAAACAATGCAAAAGCAAGAGCAAAAGAAAAAACGGATACAAAGATATTAAACATGCCTTTTTGAGCATATTGTGTACATATCTTAACAACTTCTTTAGATTTTTCTATTGAGGCACTTTTGCTCGCGGTTTCGTCTAATTGAATGTTTTTCTTTATATATTTTACAGCTCTATATGCTCCGGTTTTAACTGCTTGTATGGAAGCACCTGTAAACCAATATACTACTGCCCCGCCGCATATAAAACCTATCAATGAATAAGGATTTAATAAACTAAGGATAGTTTCCGGAACTATTCCTAAAGTTTGCTTTAATACAAGAATTAAAGAAAATATCATGGCTGTAGCACCAACTACGGCGGTACCGATTAATACAGGTTTGGCAGTTGCTTTAAAAGTGTTACCGGCGCCATCATTTGCTTCCAGGTAATATTTTGCTTTTTCAAAATCCGGTTTGAATCCGAAATCCTTTTCAATTTCTTTATCAACATCTTTTATCTCTTCTATTAAAGAAAGTTCATATATTGATTGTGCATTATCTGTTACGGGACCATAACTATCAACTGCAATTGTTACCGGGCCCATTCCTAAAAATCCGAATGCAACAAGTCCAAAAGCAAAAATTGAAGGGTAGATCATAATGGGCCCAAGTGCACCAGAACTTGTTGTATAAGCAACAAACATTAAAACGACAAATACAAGTCCCATCCAAAAAGCACTAAAATTCCCGGCAACTAAACCTGATAGAATATTTAATGAAGCACCGCCCGCTCTTGATGAAGTAACTATTTCTTCAACATGCTTCGATTTTGTACTTGTAAAAATTTTTGTGAACTCAGGTATTACAGCAGCGCCTAGTGTCCCGCAGCTAATTACAATAGATAAGATAAGCCAAAGATTGTTCGGTAAACTTTCAATTAGAAAATAACTGACAATAAAAGTACCAATAATAGAAATAATTGAAGTAATCCAAACCAAGGAAGTAAGCGGAACTTCAAAATCTATATCGTCCTTTTTTGAATAACGAACTTGCGATAAACTTCTATTTATCCCGAAAGCTAAAACGGAAGTCACTATCATCATAATGCGCATTGCAAAAATCCACGTGAGTAGTTCGGTCTGGTAATTAATATCCGCAACTGCAAGGACAATTAAGCTGATCAAAGCGACACCTGTTACGCCATAAGTTTCAAAACCATCGGCAGTCGGACCAACACTGTCACCAGCATTATCACCTGTACAATCCGCAATTACACCAGGGTTGCGAGGATCATCTTCTTTAATTTTGAAAACTATTTTCATTAAATCGGAGCCAATGTCAGCAATTTTAGTAAAAATACCTCCGGCAATTCTTAAAGCAGCAGCACCTAAGGACTCACCAATCGCAAAACCAATAAAACAAGCCCCGGCATAAAGTCTTGGGATAAAAAGTAAAATAATAAGCATCATTACCAGTTCAACACAAACAAGCATTACACCTATACTCATTCCTGCGTCAAGAGGAATATTTAAAAGTTTTATAGGTTTCCTTTCAAGTGAAGCAAAAGCCATCCTGCTGTTTGCCAATGTGTTCATCCTTATTCCAAACCAGGCAACACTATATGAACCAAGGATACCAATTACTGTCCATGATAAAATTAAAAGTACACCGCCTAATTCATCTTCCATTAAATATCCGAAATAAAATGATACACATATCGCAATAAAAACGAAAAGAACAATTAACAATTTGCCCTGCTGTAAAAGATATGTTTTACATGTTTCAAAAATAATTTGGGCAATATCAAGCATTGATTGATGTGCTTTTAATCTCTTGACTTTTCGGTATTGATAAACTCCGAATATCATTCCTAAAAGGCAGATAAATATCCCTGCAATCAATATTGTTTGCTGATTATCATTAAGTGTAGGTATTTTTAGATTAGCTTCCCCGGCAAAAATATAAACCGGACTAAATAGAATAAGAATTATAGATAAAATATTTTTTCGCATTGTAGTCCTTTATGTTTATTCGCATTATATATTAAGTAAATTTCCTCGAAGCAGGATAAACTTTTAATTCATATCTGAATTCTCAGACGAAAGCCTGCTGTTTGCATCAATCATTTTCTTTATGCCTCCCTTTATAAATTCTTTTGTTAAAGTAAAACATGATGCAAATGATTTTTTTAAGTTTTCCATTTCTTCTTTACTAAAATCGGAAAGAACATAATCAGCCATTTTCCCCTTTTCAATAGATGCTCCAATTCCTATTCTAATGCGGGGAAACTGATTAGAATTAAGATGATATATAATTGAACTTACGCCATTATGTCCGCCGTCTCCACCTGAAGTTCGAACTCGAAATTCTGAAAAATTGATATTCAGATCATCAACAACGATTAAAAGATCTTCAACATTAGTATCATAAAATTGCAAAGCCTGCAAAGCGGCCCCTCCACTGTCATTAACATATGTAGTAGGTTTTATAAGGCTGTATTCAGAATTGTTTATCTTACCTTCTGCATAATAAAAATTACCTTTAGAAGGAAGAAATGGAATAGATTCTTTTACAGCCATATAATCTAAAAACATGAATCCGACATTATGTCTATTAAAACTATATCTTCTGCCAGGATTGCCAATCCCTAAAATAAGTCGCACAATAAATAATTTTTTATTCTTCCTCTTTTTCTTCTTTCCCTTTACCTACTAATTCGGGTTGAGTAATTTCACCCTCAACTGGTTCTTCTGCAGTGGTTTGTTCCACTTCAACTTTTGGATGGGTTATTGCGACAATAACTGCACCTTCGGATGTAACAAACGAAATATTTTCCAATTTTAAATCTCTTACATGAATTGCGTCCCCAATTTTAAGATCAGTGATATCGATATCAATATGCTGAGGAATATCTTTGGGTAAACATTCGATCTCCAGCTTATGAATAATGTGCTGGATTATTCCACCTTCTTTGACACCGACCGGATTTCCCTTAAGCTGAACAGGTACTTCCAACTGGAAAGTTTCACCTTTTGTTAAACCTAAAAGATCAAAATGTATAACCTTGTCGGTTATAGGATCAAACTGAACATCCTTAATTATACATTCATGTTCTTCATTTCCATCCACCTGCAATGAAATAATATGAGTATCCGAAGTAAACACAAGAGGAGTAATTTCTTTTTCATTAACATAAAGCGGAAGTGATTCATGTTCTTTCATATAAAAAACACCTGGAACCTTCCCGCTGGTCCTCAGCTTGTTTTTTTCTGATTTACTACGGGCATCTCTTTTATTAGCCTTTAATATTACATTTTCCATTTTTTCTCCAAACTAAATTTATCCTTTATCAATATCAAAAAGAGAACTAATAGACTCATTATCAAAAGTTCTCCTAATTGCTTCGGCAAAAATTTCAGAAACCGTTATAACCGAAACTTTCTCTGTTTTCCCATCTTCCTTAAAAGGAATTGTATCCGATACAAAAAGCTTTGTAAGCTGGGAACTTTCTAAACGCTTTAAAGCTTCACCAGAAAACACCGGATGTGTAATTGCACCATAAATATTTTTTGCACCTTCATTTTTTAATGCCTCAACCGCACTTACGAAAGTACCACCTGTATCTATCAAATCGTCCACAAGAAGAACATCTTTTCCATCAACACTCCCAATAATATTTATAACTTCGGCAAGATTTTGTTTTGGTCTTCTTTTATCTATAACAACTAAGTTAGCATGCAGTCTTTTGGCATATGATCTTGCCATCTTTATCCCGCCTACATCGGGAGATACGACTACCAGATTATCTTTCAGTTCACTAAATAATCCTGTAAAAATCGATGAACCATACAAATGGTCAAAGGGAATATCAAAAAATCCCTGTATCTGTGCGGCATGCAAATCCATTGTCATAACTCTATCGGCACCGGCAACAGTAATTAAATTCGCAGCTAATTTTGCCGTTATTGAAACTCTCGGTTGATCTTTTCTATCCTGCCTTGAATAACCAAAATAAGGAATTACTGCTGTTATTCTTGTAGCAGATGCTCTTTTAGCAGCATCTACCATTATTAACAATTCAAGTAAATTATCACTGGGAGGATTTGTGGATTGTATAATAAATACGTCCGAGCCTCTGATATTTTCCAGGTATTTTACCCAAATTTCACCGTCACTAAACCTTTTTAATTCTATAGCTCCTAATGGTTTATCAAGTATTTTTGCAATTTTTTCAGACAGAGCGGGGTTTGACCGACCTGAAAAAACTTTAAATTCACTTGATGTCATACTTAAACAACTTGCCACATATTATTTAAAAAATAGACGATAAATATAAATAAATCGCCCTGCTATGTCAACAAATTAGTATATCATTAATACTAAATAAATTCGGATAATTCTTAATGAAATCAAACTATTTCATTAAAAAAACGTGGATTAATCTTTCTTTTTCCTAAAAAGAAAAATAATTACAATTAATAAAACTAAACCGGATACTATATAGATCCAAAACGGTGTTTCTTTCAATTTATATGGTCTAAAAGTAACCGAGATTGTTTTTCCCCTTCCGATTTCTGCCAGGGTATAGTGCCAGGTCAATGTCTGGCCTTCCACCTTTTGTGCATTATGAGTAATTATTTCCCCGGAAAATTTATATTTATAAGTCACATTATAATTACTACCATCCATCCCGAAGCCTGTTGCAATAGGAGGGATAAATTGCGAAAATATTTTTTGACCTGCTGCTCCGTCCCTTAACGAAAAATTAGCTTCGGAGAAAGCTTTTATATTATTTAAGGAATCAATATTAGTAAATGAGAATTTTATATTGGCATGGGTAGTACTATCGGTAGAATCAGAATAAACCTGAACGCTTTCAATTTTTGTATATTTAGAAGAGAATTCGTGTCTAATAGAATCGGCATTAAAAATACCTATCCTGTCTAGAATTTTTATGCTTGCCGAGTCAGGCAGCTTCATCCAATAATTTATTGCCATTCTTCCGGAACCATCCGGATAGAGCTGAACTTCTTGAACGTAACTTAAGCACCCTGTTAAAAAGAGAAGCGGAAATAAGAGTAGTAGTTTCTTCACAATTTTACTGCTTTAAATATTGGCACAATAATAGATTTAATATGGTTGATTTAATTTATAGAAAAAAAAGTTTTTTTTCATTATGTTTTGCCCTATTAATTTAAGGAGATTAAAATGCCTACATATGATTATAAATGTAAAAACTGCGGTTACCAATTTGAATTATTTCAAACAATGACTGCCGACCCCGCTAAAATTTGTCCCAAATGTAAAGGTGAAGTCGTAAGATTAATCGGACCTGGGGCAGGCCCTATATTCAAAGGAAGCGGATTTTATCAAACCGATTATAAAAATCAACCTAAAAAAGATGCAAAAAAAGTTAGTGAAAAAACTGGTAAAACCGGGGAAAAATCAGTACCAAAGTCAGAGAAAAAATCTAATTAATTATTAAATAAATCATAAATTATAATTTCGAAAGAAGCTGTCTTATTTAACAGACAGCTTTCCTTATTTAAATGTTAAAAATCATATCCAAGTGAAAAATAGAATTTAGGAGTTGAAAAATGCTTTACATTATAAGCCCACGCTACATCGAATCTCATTAAAAAGTAGAATAAAAATATTCTGGCACCAAAACCGGTTCCTATTAATAAATCTTTTGATATTACACCCCCATCCGAGCTTCTTTCAAAAAACCTTAGCTGTTTGTTACTATTCCATGCAGCTCCCATATCAATAAATGCAGCACCGAAAATATTGCTGAATAATATCGGAAGAGGACCTGTTACCAAATATCTAATTAATGGAAATCTTAATTCAAGATTTAACAAGCCGTATTTCGTTCCTATTTCCTGTGCATAATCGTATCCTCTTAAAGGAAGAACAGGTGTTAAGAAAGCAAAATCAGATGCTGACTCCAGGGGTATATCACCAGTTGCAAATCTCCTATTAATCCAATTTTCAATACCACCGATGAAAAATCTCTGCGGGGTGGAGCCACCCGAGTATCCACCGGATAATCTAAAAGCAAAAGAATAATAATCCCAAAACCTGAAGTAAGTTCTATAGTCTCCGAGGACAGAATAAAAGTCTAAGTTTTTTTGAAAAAATCCCGGGTTACCAAGGACATCAAATCTATATCTCGTACCGTCAATTGGTGCAGTAAAACCCCAAAGACTATTATCATGGATTAAACTGACTGAAGGTATAACATAAGAAACTTTATCAGAAGGCTCCGCAGGGTTGTCAAGGTTTTCCTCTAAAATATTAAGCCAGCTTAAACCTCCTTCAATTCTATAAAATTTATTTAAAGGATAGCTTAATGATCCCACAAAGCCAAAATCTCTGAAACGATATAGAGCAGCGCCAAAACCCCTGGAAAGAATTACAAACCGGGCTGTATGGAATCCTTCAATACCATAATTAAGTCTATTAGCCAAATAATAATAAGCTAAACCGTAATCACTATTTTTTAAATCTATTTGAAGACTGGTTACTCCAATTAATCTGTAATTTCCTAAAACATCACTAAATGAAAAGACTGTAGTGCCAAGTAATCCATATAGTGAACTATATCCTGCATTCGCATAAATTATATCGGGTGAAAAAGTTATTTTATATCTGTTTACCTTGTAATTACCTTCGGCATCAAGTTTATCCGCCAATGTAAATTTTGAGGCGTTACTTGTATCAGTTTTAATATTTGTATTATTGCCAAAAACATAATTGCCAAAATCTATTTTTATAGAATCGCCGTAAGTTTTGGATGTATCAACGTAACTGCCTGTATAAAAAGCAAAAGAATTTACTCTTGTAGAATCAATCGATAAATTATTTCCGGTTAAATTTTCCTTCTCTTTTTTCCGGGATTCTTTTTCCCTTAATTCAGCAATATAAACAGTGGGCTGGAGAGTAATCTTATCTGTTTTGGGTTCAAAAGGATTATTCATTAAAAAAAGATTATATGCACCTTCATATAGAGTAGCAAAAACCAGTTTTAATCCATCTTTTGAGGCTGAGAGCTGCGAGATTCCCGTTAATGAATTTGTAATTGGAACCGGTTTAATATCTGCAACCGATACAACGGAATCAGAATCATTTAAAACAATCCTTTTCTTGTAAATGTTTGTTATACCGTTTAAGTCAGAAACAAAAAGAATTTCTTTTCCATCGGGACCACATACCGGGGAACTCTCATCACTTTTAGGCATATCGGTAATCCGGGTGATTTCTTTGTTGTTAATATTTATTGAATAAATATCGGTTTGATTAAAATTATATTTATAAATTTTAAATGAATCAGGCAGTGCAGTTGTATTTAAATAATTTCTTCTATCGGATGAAAAAAATACTTTTTTACTATCATTAGACCAGGCAGGATCATCATCTGTAAAAATGTCATCCGTTAGATTAATTAATTTTTTTGATTCAAGATTATAAATATAAATATCGGACTGAACAGGTGTGTGACCGACAAACGCCAAATATTTACCGTCCGGAGACCATGCCACTCTTTTTATGCCGTCTAGCCTTACCGGCAAAGTTTCTTTCTCTTCAGATTCCACATCAATAACATAAATTACATCGTAACCATCACTCTTTGCTGTTAGAGCAATTTTAGATTCATCCGGGGACCAGGACAAACCAGGCGTAACAACATTTAATTGTTCAAAATCCGCAGTTCTATTCCCTTTAACTAATTTTTTGATAATTTTTCCATCGATAGCATTCATTATGAAAACATCAAAATAAGTATCTCTATTTGAGATGAATGCAATCTTATCACCTTGTGGAGAAATAGCGGGGCTGGTGTTATAGAAACCATCATCTTTTTTGGGATCGGTTAATCTTTTTGCATATTCTTCGGGATCTTTTCTATCCGCTATATCCGGCCAATAAGTTTTTTTAATTTCTTTTTTCCATCTTTCACTAAATTCTTCGAGTGAAAGCCCAAGAGAACCTTTGAAAGCTGCTTCAACACTCCCGGTTTCTTTAAGCTTGTTGATAATTTCCCCTATTTTTTCTTTGCCGTATTTATCCGCAATATAGTGCCACACAGCTTCGCCGCCTCTATAGGCCATATAACCGTTTAATTGATTAATATCCGGGAGATATTCCGAAATAATAGCATCGCGAATGAACATATCCGTATTAATATCCCATCCGAGAGATTGATATTCAGCCATTCCTTCATTGAACCAGGCAGGAATATTTATATTAATATTATTTGAAATAATATTTTGAATAGAACCGCCAAAAAACATATCGTTTATAACACCATGTGTAAGTTCGTGATGTATCAAATGCTGGAATTCTTTATATGAACCCATAAACTGGACCACAACCCTATTTTTAAATAATTCCGTAAAACCTTCAATACCTTCACTTAAATATTGATCTGTAATATTAGTTTCCTGGAAATCATTTGTTGAGTTATAAACAATAATAGGAATCCTGTTATTGATTTTATAATTAAAACTTTTCTGAATCGATTTTAGATCTTTTTCCGCTTCTTTCGCTGTAAATTCAGCAAGGTTTTCCCCCTTTTTACTGAAGAAAATATCGAAATGATCTGTTTGTATGTAATACCATGTTAAATTTTTATACTGGACTTTATTCTGTCCAAACTGACAGAAAAGAAACGGCTGAGTTACAAAAAGGATTAGAAAAGCTTTAAGTAAAAAATTTTTCATTTTTTAACTCTAATTTATAAATCTATTTTGTTTTTCTACTATTATAAAATCTAATTCACTTTTTTCCTGGTCAACACGGATAAGCTGAACCTGAACTTTATCGCCAAGACGAAATTGTTTTTTTGATTTTCTCCCAATTAACGAATATTTTTTTTCATCGTAAACGTAAAAATCTCCCTCTAGATCTCTAAGCCTAATTAAACCTTCGGCAAGATTATCAATTATTTTAACAAAAATGCCAAAATGTGTAATCCCGGATATTATTGCATTAAATTCTTCGCCAATATGATCTTTCAAATATTCAATCTGCTTTAATTTAACCGATAATCTTTCTGCCTCAATGGCAGATCTTTCTGTTTGCGAAATATGGTCACTTATATCTTCCAGTGTATTATAAGAATAAATAGTGCCGTTTGTATTATCAATATACTGATGCAGCAGCCTATGAACTATCAAATCGGAATATCTTCTAATAGGGGAAGTAAAATGAGTGTAATATTTAAAACCCAAACCATAGTGCCCTATATTATTTACTGAATAGATCGCTTTTGCCATGGACCTAATAGCAAGTTCATTAATTAAATCCTCTTCTTCTTTTCCTCTAACTTGTTGTATTAATAATTGAAGCTGATTCGATTTTGATGAACTGTTTGGATCAAAAGTATATCCCAATGATTTCACAAATTTAGAAAACTCCTGAATTTTTTCCTGGTCTGGCAGATCGTGTACCCTGTAAATAAAAGGTCTTTCATTCCTTTTTTGCGGGAGTCCTACATGTTTTGCACATATTTTATTTGCCAGTAACATAAATTCTTCAACAAGCATATTACTTTGTTTTAATTCTTTTTTATGAACAGCAACGGGTTTACCATCTTCATCTAATTCAAACTTAATTTCAGGAGTATAGAATTCGATGCTTCCTTCACGAAGTCTTTTTTTTCTTAATGTTTGCGCCAGATTATTTAATTCATTTATTTCGTTATAAAGATCCCCCGCTCCTTTATCTATTATTTCTTGTACTTCATCATAATTAAATCTTCTTTTACTATTAATAACAGATTTTTTTATTTCATATTTAACCAGCTTGCCTCTTTGTGTTAACTCGGCTATCACTGAATAAGTTAACCTATCCTGGTTAGGTACAAGCGAACAAATAAAATTGGATATTCTTTCGGGAAGCATCGAGATAACTTTGCCGACTAAATAAACACTGTTCCCCCTTTTTAATGCTTCTTTATCTATATTAGTTTCTTTTTTTACATAATGTCCCACATCTGCAATGTGGATACCAATTGAAAAATTTTCATTTTCTAGTTTTTCAATCGATAATGCATCATCAAAATCTTTCGCATCGATTGGATCTATTGTAAAAACATTTTTACTCCTATAATCAATTCTTTTTTTAATTTCTTCTGCATCTATTAAAGTTTCAACTTTTTCGGATTCATCAGTTACTTTAGCCGGAAACTTATAAGGGAGATTAAATTCCTTTGCAATAGAAACAATCTCCGCATCCTGTGAACCTGCTTTTCCGATTATTTCAATTATTTCTCCTTCAGGGTTTAACATAGAAGAATCCCATTGAACATTCCCCGCAATTACTTTATCACCAATTTTCGCTCCCTTTAGATTATCACTGTCAACATAAATATCCCTCGGGAAACTAGGATCATCGGGTTTTATAAAATAAAAATTGTGAGAGTGTTCAAGTATGCCAATAATTTCTTCCCTTTTCCTTTTTATAACATTAATAACCTGTCCCTCAATATTTTTTCCTTTTTGTTTTGCAAACAAAGCAACTTCAACAGTATCACCATTAAATGCGGTACCTAAATTTCTAGCAGCAATAAAGACATCTCCAATTTTTAAATTTTTAACTACAACAAATCCAAACCCGCCTTGGTTTATTTCCAATACACCAGTAACTTTGTTAAGGCTAGGAATATTATTCAATTTATATTTTTTCCCGGTTTTGGTTATAAATTGCTCTTCATATAAATTATGCAGAACTGATTTAAGGGCACTAAATTCGTGGCCGGCATTTAAATTTAGTCTTTGGGAGATCTCTTTTGGTTTAAATCCCCTGCCCGGGTTTTTCTTAAAGAATGAAATAACTTTTTTCTTCATTTGCTAAAATCAAATAAATTAGAATTCGAATTTATATTTTAATCCAAGCTCATTAATCATTTCGGTTTGAATACCGGTTTGTCTTAAAGCTTCTTTTCTTTCCAATCGAACCAAAAGGCTTTTAAAAATCGGGTATTCAATCATGACATTTGCCTGGCTCAGATCCTGGAATACGTCCGTAGAACCACCAATTGAATATCTGAAATCTTTAACCCTTCCTACAAGGTTTACTTTTGTTTGCGAACCAACTTTCCTAAGCTGAATACTTCTAACATAATCACCGAGATAAGAATTCAAAAACCCTCCTAAAATAGAACCTGCTAGAGAAGTTGAAGCACTAGCAGCTAAAGGAGTACCGTTTGTATTAGTACTTGAACTTTGATTTACAAATCTTCCGGCAATTATAAATAATACTGCATCAGATGCATCATACTGTGGTGAGGGTTCATCATTGTCTATAGCAGTTTGTCCTACATAAACAGCAACATTATTTTTTTCTTGAATAAAATTTCTATCCAATTCTTTTAATGGACCTTGAATTTTTATTTTTACTGCTACTTTCTGTTCCTGGGAAGATGAATCGGGAGGATAATAATAATCCGAATAAGTTGCAGTAATATCAAGGTAAGGATTATCCAGTTCACTCTCAAATCTTATTGAACCATCGGCAGTAAGAGTTCTAAAGAACTGCAGATTTGAACCTTCAAGAAGCTTTAGCTCACCCTGGGCATTTGGTGTGCCCCCGGTTTTTTCATATTGAAAATTCCCGCTTAAAACCGCAGTTAACTTCTGGTTCAATTCTTTTGAAATTATAAAAATGATTTTTGCTTCTTTCTCAACTTCAACATCAATTTTGTAATCAAACTTAAATCCGGTTAAAGAATTATTTGCATTATTTTTGCCTCTTTCCTGTGAAAGTTTAACAAGACTTTCGAAATCAATATCTTGCCCGGCCTTTTCAGGAGTATCCTGCACATATTTATAAATATAACCTTGCAGGTTATTTTGATAAGCACTCTGGGTCGGTGGAAAAGTAAGATTCGCATCGGTTATAGTAATAGGTGCTTGTAATAAAGCACCGTTGTTATCCATAGTAAATTCTATATTACCATTAGTTGCGATGACAAGATCACCATAGACAGAAGGACTTACACTTTTAGAGGTTTCACTCAATACTTTTAACTTGCCGTTAAGAGCAAATTGAGAAGATTTAATATCAAGATTATCTAGAACAGCTTTTCCGCTTCCTGTCATTCTGCCGCCGTTTTGAGTTCCCTTACTATTTTCAATCAATAGACTATCGATTGAAAGAGAGCCTTTTGTAACGTTAACTTTCAATCCTGCATTGTATTCTAAATTATTAGCATCGGCAATAAATGCCATGTTTTTTAGTGAAAGGGTTCCTTCAGGATCAATATTATTATATTTACCTGAAACATTTAGTTTCCCTGTTAAGATTCCCTTTAATTCCCTTACATACGGTAATACATTTCCGAAAGATGCTAAATTAAAATTATCAGCTATTAATTTAAGGTTTATTGGTGCACTATTAAGTCCACTTTTCGATGAACTTTCTTCACTTGTTAACCCTAAATCAACTGGTACTGATCCCGTAATCAACAACTGGGGATTATTATAATTCTCCAAAGAGTCAATAAATCTTAAATCTACAGATAGATTTTTTTCTTTATAATTAAAGTTCCCTTTCAGAGCACCCAGGTTTTTGTTTTTATAAGTAACACTATCTATATCAACTTTTGCATCAACTAAAGGATTTTCAAAGTTACCTGTTACACCGGCATTAAGATTAATGCTTCCTAACAAAGTATTTCCCGCTTCAAGTTCCAGTAAATTTTTACTAAGATCTTTTCCTCTAAAATTTTTCAATAAAATTTTCAAATCCTGACTTCCTGTTTGCAAAAGTGTGCCGTTTATTTCAATCTCACCAATTCCGTCTTGACGATCCAAAATAAAATCTTTAACACCAATACTATCATTCATATATGTGAGATTTATAATTTTTTTATTTATAAGACTAAATTGATTATATCTTAGATTCAAAGTATCGAGTAAAAGGTTTAAACTTTTTCCCGATAAGTCCAAATTTCCGGAAAGTTTTGCAGAGGCATAATTTTCCAAGTTTGTTGACAGGTAAAGCTTAGCCTTGTTATTTGTCAAATCAAAATCAACAGCCAAATCTTTAATATCACTCCCGGTAAAAATCCTATCTGTCTTAACATGTAAATCAGTATATAAATCTGAAAAAGAATTAGCATTAAAAGAATTTTTTAGATTGAAATTCAAATTTAAATTAGAAAGGAAGAACACTTTTTGCTTTCCCCAAAATTTCACATAATCCAGCCGTGACTTTAAAGAAACCTCTACGCTGTCTTTGTTATTTTTTATTTCTCCGCTAAGTTCTCCATCAACTTCAAGCTGGTTATTACCTAATAATAATGATATCAGCTCAAAATTCTTTAAGTCAACCAGGTACTGGACATTGGTTGAAGAATCTATTGCTGCAAACAGATTTTTATTTGCCAAGTAATTCGGTTCTATATTTCCGTTTTGTGAAGAGGGAAAAATTTCTTCCATTTTATTTTTTATGGAAGTAGATATTAAATCTGCCTCAGCACTAAATAAGCTGACAACCTGGTTAATCGAAAAATTACCGTCAAGGGTAATATCTGCCAGATCGGAAATTATGTTTACAATTCTCTGGCCATTATCATTGCTTCTTAAATCAACAATTGCCCTTGTGCTGTCAATGTGAATATTATTTATAAAAGAATTATAGAGTTTCATGTTTAGGAAAAGATTCATCTTATCAAGTTCAAAATTTTCACCTTCTGCATTTATACTGAAGTTAAGGCTAGTATTAAATGTTGTATCAGCAGACAATTTGGCAATATTGAAATCTTCTATATCTCCCATTATTTTATATGACGGCGTAAGATTTGTAAAATCAAAATTGCCCGAGAGTAAAGCTTTCATGGTATCGGATGAAGCTCGTAATCTATAATTAATATTTTGAGATTTTGCTGAAACTCTTAATCTTAATGTATCTATCTTATTCCCTTTAACAATTGAACCATTAGCATTGTAATAAAAATTTGCATTCAAATTTTGAGGTGATGTTCCCTCTCCCTTTATTCTTCCGCGAGAGTTTAAATTTGTATTTATACCGGCGAAGGGCGAAATATCAAAATTTACAGTTCTAAATCTTACATCGTATTGAAGCAGTGCGCTTGCAACATTTAAATTTGCATTTACCGCTAGATCACCTTTTTTTGTTTTCAAATAAAAATTTGAATTGAAATCAACCGGCCTGCCTTTGTAAATAAGAGTATCAAATTTTAATAAGCCAAGTTCCGGATATGTTGGAACATGTATGGAAGGTAAAAGTTTATTAACATCGGATTGATTAACATATGAATTATAAAATGCAGTAGTTATATACATATCATCAGGGTCATCCAAACTTCTTATATTCCCTTTTGCATTTAGCCGGGTGCTGTCATATTGAACTTCCAATAAATCAATATTCAACTTATGCAGACTGCCTGATGTTTTTACTTTTACGGCAACTTTGCCCTTGAGAATATTAAGTGGAGGAATAAATGCAGTCAGGTCCGAGAAATTTACTGAATCGGCATGAAGGTCTAAGTTAATATCCGCCGTGTTAAAACTTGATGTAGAATCAAACGGATTAAATTTATCTACTTTCGAATTTATTTGAAATCTCGATTTATTTGTTACAACATTAAGATCATTTACTTCCATTCCTTTTTCATTTACCAGAAAATTTCCTTTTAAATTATCCAAAAAGAAATGAGAAATATTTGGTGAAGCGTTTAGTTTATTAATTTCGATATTAAAATCATGTTTATTTAAATCGGCAAAAGCACTTAACGAAAGGTTAATTTTGTTTACCCTTAAATCATTGATATTTAAACCGTCATAAATTCTTCTCTTGCTGTCTGTGTCATAATTCTGCATTGAAAAATTTACATTTAACAATTGTAATTTTGCTAATTGAATGGTAAAAGGGAAAGAAGATTTAGTAGTATCTTTTTGTTTTGAAGGCGGGAATAACCTGGAAAAATTTAGCTCACCATTGCTATCCTTTATGAATGAGACCTTGGCATTTCTTATTTCAAAACTCCTAACATATATACTTTTAAATAAAAGATGAAGAGGACTAGCTTTTAGGGAAATCGTGCCTGCATTCAGCAACGTATCATTTCCCATATTTAACACTGTATTTCTTAAAATCAGGGATGTAAATATTGTACCTTCAATCTTACCGATATGGAGGTTGCCGTTCATAGCAGAATCAGCCTGTTCCACTACAAAGTCTTTTAAATAATTTCGGAATGTTGATGTTTGACTGAACCCAAAAGCAATTATCAGAAGAATGAATATAAATATACAGGTATATAAAAATATATTTACAATCCTCTGAAGCAGAGTCCGTTTCTTTTTTATTTTCTTATTTTCTTCGTTATTCACTTTAACAAAATTTTCAAACTTCCAAAACTATCTTTAATAAAAATAAACTTTTTTATAAAGGGGAAAATTTATTTACAGAAACTAGAGACTTAATTTTTATATCTATCTAAAATCGAATTGATAATTTTTGAAGTGGACTGCTGGTTTATAAATTCAATTGTTAACACTTTACCGCCGTTTTGTTCCACGATATCCTTACCTACAATTTTATCCAATGCCCAATCCGCTCCTTTTATTAATATATCGGGTACAAGCTCTTCTATAATTTTCTGCGGTGTATCTTCATCAAACAAAGTTACATAATCAACCGGTTTTAAACTTGAGACAATAAAAGCTCTTTCCATTTCATTAATTATCGGCCTCTTTTTCCCTTTAATTCTTTGTACGGAAAAGTCGCTATTAATTCCAACTATTAATATATCCCCCAAAGCTTTTGATTTACTGAGATAATCGACATGACCGGAATGCAGTATATCAAAAACACCATTAGTGAAAACGACTTTTTTATTTCCGGCTTTAAATTCTTTTCTTAAGGAGATAATTTCATTTCTACTTTTTATTCCGTTCATTTCTTTACCTTAAATTTTCCTGTTCTTCCATAACAGTACTAAATAGCTTATCGCTTTCTATAGGAATAATCCCAACTTCCTGACAGACAATACCCCCGGCGTAATTAGCAAGGTATGATGCTTCATAAATATCTGCTTTAGCTGCAAGCGCCATTGTAAGAGTAGAAATAACCGTATCACCGGCACCGGATACATCGGCAACTTTCCTTGCTTTGGTCGGCATTCGACTTACATCTTTATTCTTTTCGAAAACAGCAATCCCCCCTTCTCCCAATGTTAGTAAAACAAATTTAGCATTCAAATTTCCCAGAATTTTATTGCCGGCTTTGATTAAATCATTATCGTTTTTTATTTTCATTCCTAGAATATCTTCTGCTTCTTTACGGTTAGGCTTGAATACCGTAACATTTTTATAATTAAAAAAATTGTTGAACTTAGGATCTACAGTAATCAATAAATTATTTTTATTTGATAGTGAAATAATTTTTTCAATTAAAAACGGTGATAATACTCCTTTGTTATAATCCTGCAAAATCAATCCGTCAAATGATTCAATATGCTCGTTAAAATAATTAAGTAATTTATTTTGTATATCTTCATTTAAATAATCTTTACTTTCTTTATCAATTCTAACAACATGCTGGTCGTGAGCTATCACCCTGGTTTTTGACGTTGTCGGACGGCTTTCATCAACAATTAAACCATCGGCTTCAATATTATTTTCGGATAGCAGCGAAGTGAAAATTGTTCCGTCATTATCGTAACCGATAACACCAATGGGAACCGGGGTGCCGCCAAGTTTCAATATATTTAAAGCTACATTTGCAGCCCCGCCGAAACGGTAAAATTCATCGCCTACTTCAACAACCGGAACAGGTGCTTCAGGCGATATTCTCTTAACTTCTCCCCAGAAATAACAGTCAAGCATCATATCACCAACAACTGCAATTTTTAAACCATTAAAATTCTTTTTTAGCTCTTTAAGTCTTTTAATGGAAAGATTTACCATGCTTATTACCTTGTATATTTTCTAATAAAGTGTAAAGATAGTAATAATTTAATTTTTAATGAAGATGGTAAAAACATGTAAATTGGAAAACGTAAAAGGGAGGATGGGAAAAAGAAGATATGTAAAGATATTATTTGGAATGGAAATTTTGGTTATCTTTTATGATTAATAAAAGTCATATTATTCATTTACCTTATTGACAGCAGAGAATACACAGAAGAAACTCTAAAAGGAATAGCAGAGAAAATCTCTCTTCTATCTCTGCATTCCATTAAAAAATAAATGAATACTGAAAGCCTATTTTAATAAGCCCGTTATCGATTTTTTTTGAACTTTTTAAATTAGTAAAATCAAAATCATAACCAAATGTTTTTTCGGTGGGGATATAATACATTAAATCTAGAGAAAAATTTTTTGATGTACTGTATCCAAAGCCTAAACATACAAAATTAAAAGAATCGCCTGTTGAACCGGAATTATGAGATGATCCCATAGCAAACAAATGATCTATTCCAACTACACCATAATAACTTGATTTAAATAAATCGGCCTGAAAAAATATTCCTGCATCGAACCCTTCAAAATCTTCGTAAACTATCATTAGTCCATACCTAGTATCGATTTTATAATTTTTCAAAAACCTAACCCCTGTTGTTAAATGTATGTTTATCGGAACGATTCCGAACTCCATGGTATTTCTCGAATAGAGATTAGCAAACATTAGAATCAATTCATCTCTAATTCCTAATTCAAAATTCGCTTGTGTTTCAGAATTATTTTTTGTTATCTGATATAGAAGAGTTTTGCTTTGCGGCAGATAATATAGGTCAATAATAAAATTATTATGAGATAAAATATTGCTGGTTGCGAATAAACTATCGCAGTTAATATTTCTAAAACTTAAATAATCATAATCATTGATTCTAATTTTAGAAGGATTATTGCCTTCATTAGAAGTTAATACCATTATATAAATATTAGAATCAGGGTTTATTTTTTTTAAAATAAAATAAAGTGATTCGTTATTATTATATATTTCTACATATGATATTTTATCAGGATGAGAAAAATAATCAACATCCTTAAGTGACGATGGAACACCTTTAATCAATTTGATTGAGGTATAATCGTTACCTAAATCATATTTTAACTTTGATTTTCCTTGGCCTAATAGTATTGAAGAAATTATTAACAAAAATAAAAACGATTTTATCATAATGCTCATCCTTTATGCCTACTCAATTAATATCTCTAATAATGTACCCATCGAGGTTCACCAACATAATATGAATATTCAATAGACCAATTACCTTCAGGGAAATGACAATTATTACATGGATCTGGGGAGCTACAAGTCCAAACAACTATTTCGTGGCGGCTCAAAGCCAATAACCATCCAGTAATCCAGGCAGTATGACAAAATTCCTTAATTGTATTTTCATTTACATCTCCATAACCATCTTCACCTACATAACCTCCATACACCCAAATTGGATTCATACCACCATATGCTGACCATGCTGTTGCAACGTTTAATAAGTCCCCCCAATTGTCCCTAGTATCAGTTCTAAGAGTTAACCAATTTGATAAATTTTTACTTGGCATTCCATATACCCCTTTATATTCGTCCCAGTATCGTGTTCATTCCCACACAAGTTTCCTCCATACTGATCACACATTATATATGTATTTGGTTCTGATAAATAATTATCTTCTAAATAATCTTCATTACCAGAATTCCAACAATAAACATTAGTATGAGGCCAATAATAGTCAGTGAATAATAATTTTGATGCCGTATTCTCTGCATAAATTATGGTAGCAAACAAATGAACTGTTGTAGGATCTATTGAGTGTATATAAGGTTCATCGATATAAAAATATTTGAAGATAAATCCATTATAAATAGCATCTAATTCCTGTTGAATTTGACTAGGCGACCCACCTGCATCTAAACGAACTAATATGCTATCATGAGCAAAACCTTTACTCATTGCTGTGCCTGTCTCATAAAAATTAGTACAGATATTAGTAAAACCATATCTGTCATGTAATATTTGCCAATCTACTTTATTTGTCCAAATACCTAACCATTTTCCAGTAACAGGTTTATAAAAATCTTGTGTTGCCCAATAATCTTCTCTATAGTACCCACATTGTAATGCATCGGGATTTATTATTGGGGATTCTATTGGCTCATGCTTGGACATATATTTATCGAGTATTTTAATTTTATCTGCGGGCAGGTTTTTATCAATAATTATTGTTTTGCCGCTTTTGGGTAAGAATATTACTGTATCCGAAGAACTCAATTCTTCAGTGGCTGTTTTTGCTAAAGGAACTTTGCTACCCCCCCGTTTTTCCAGTAGGTTCAGTTACTGTAATTTCATTGCTGCAGTTTAATAATATTAAAGAAGTGGAAAAAGAAAGAATTATTAAAGAAACCGAGAGATGTTTTTTCATGACGCCCTCCCTGATTTTGTTAATTCCCTTTGTGACCTTTACAATCGTAAATAAATTTTTATTTAAAAGCAACAAAAAAAATTAGGCGGTACCAACAATAAATTTTAAAAAAATAAATAAGCGTTTATATCTTTTAAATAACTTGCTTGTTTATTGTCCTTTGTTCTTTGGAATTTAGTAATTTTATTTTACTTAATATTGCACAAGGAAAAAACTTGAGAATTAATATGTCTAAAAAAATAGTAATTACCGGAGCATCCGGTTTAATCGGAACTAATTTATGTAAGGCTCTTATCTCGCGGGGAGATGAAGTTTTTATCTTTACAAGAAGTGTAAATAAAACAAAAAGCACAATATCAAATGCATCAAATTATATTGAATGGGACTATAAGAAACCTTCTGACTGGAGTAAATATTTAAATAATAAAGATGCTGTAATTCATTTAGCGGGAGCAAACATTTCAGGAAAAAGATGGACTGAAAATTATAAAAAAATTATTCTGAAGAGCCGCGAAGAAAGTACAAAAAATTTAGTAGAAGCAATTGGTTCATTAAAGGAAAAACCTTCCGTTTTTATCAGTGCTTCTGGAGTCAATTATTACGGTGATTCGGGAGATGAAGTATTAACCGAACAAAGAGAAACTGGAAATGATTTTCTGGCTAAAGTTTGTAAAATATGGGAAGATGAAGCCGCCCAGGTTGAAAATGCCGGAGTTAGAAGAGTTAGTATAAGGACCGGGGTTGTTTTGTCCACCAAAGAAGGGGCATTGAAAAAAATGCTAATACCATTTAGATTTTTTATTGGCGGTCCTTTGGGGAATGGTAAACAATGGTTCCCCTGGCTTCATATTGATGACATTGTAAATATTTATATTTATTGCTTAGATAATAACTCCTTAAATGGTGCTGTTAATGCATGTTCGCCATATCCCGTAACAATGAATGAATTTGCAAAAACTCTTGGAAAGGTTATGAATAGACCTTCGTTTTTCAAAGTACCGAAATTTATATTACGTTTAGCGGTCGGCGAAGTGACAGAAAGTGTCACTGCAAGCATGAAAGTTATTCCCCAAAAGTTATTGGAAAATGGATTTAAATTTAAATTTGAAAATCTGGAAAATGCACTAAGAGATTTGATAAAATAAGTGAAAAGGAAGTGCCAGTCACCTTAAAGGTGACTGGCAATTGAAGTTATTAATACCTGTAATAATCAGGTTTGAAAGGACCTTCAACCGTAACGCCAATATATTCGGCTTGTTCCTGTGATAGGGTTTCTAATTCTACTCCGAGCTTTTTAAGATGCAGCATAGCCACTTTTTCATCCAGATGTTTAGGAAGGACATATACTTTGTTTTCATAATTATCATGATTCTTCCAAAGTTCAATTTGCGCAAGCACCTGGTTTGTAAAAGAATTTGACATTACAAAAGAAGGATGACCCATAGCGCATCCGAGGTTAACTAATCGTCCTTCAGCTAAAACTATGATATCTTTTCCATCAACATTGTACATATCGACCTGGGGTTTAATTGTATCTTTTGTATTTCCATAATTCTTATTAAGCCATGCCATATCTATTTCATTATCAAAATGACCGATGTTGCAGACGATAGTTTTATCTTTCATTTTTTTGAAATGCTTGCCGGTAATAATATCCCTGTTCCCGGTAGCCGTAACAACTATATCAACTTCACCTACAATGTTCTCAAGTTTCTTAACCTGGAAGCCATTCATGGATGCCTGCAATGCACAAATAGGATCTACTTCAGTAACAATAACCCTTACCCTGGCATTTGCAAGAGATTCGGCAGAACCTTTTCCAACATCTCCGTAGCCACAAACTACAGCTACTTTTCCTGCGAGCATTAAATCTGTTGCTCTTCTTATAGCATCAACTAATGATTCACGGCATCCGTATTTATTATCAAATTTAGATTTTGTAACGGAATCATTAACATTAAAAGCAGGAACGGGAAGGGTTCCCTTTTTCGTTCTATCATACAAACGATGAACGCCTGTAGTTGTCTCTTCGGAAATCCCTTTTAAACTTGAAACAACTTCAGGATATTTATCTAAAACAATATTTGTAAGATCTCCGCCATCGTCCATTATCATCTGAAGCGGTTTTTTATCCTTTCCAAAAAATAAAGTCTGTTCAATACACCAATCATATTCTTCAAGAGTTTCGCCTTTCCATGCATAAACCGGAATTCCTGCAGCGGCAATAGCGGCAGCAGCATGGTCTTGAGTAGAAAAAATATTGCACGAAGACCATTGAACTTCGGCACCAAGTTTAACTAATGTTTCAATTAGTACTGCCGTTTGTATAGTCATATGAAGACAACCGGCAATCCTTGCACCTTTTAACGGCTTACTGTTTCCATATTCTTCTCGAAGTGCCATCAATCCGGGCATTTCTGCTTCAGCCAATAGCATCTCTTTTCTTCCCCAATCTGCCAATGAAATATCTTTAACCTTGTAAGGAAGCTTTGCAACATCCTTTTCTGTTACTTGATTCATTACTCTACCTTTTTTTATTTATGATTAATCTTATGCATATTTTTTAAATACGGGAATTAGATCTAGCTTTTCCCATGTAAATTCTTTTTCTTTTCTACCGAAATGTCCGTAAGCAGCAGTCTTCTGATAAATAGGTCTTCTTAATTGAAGTCTTTCAATAATTCCTTTAGGAGTAAGATCAACTTCTTTTCTTATCATCTTGGAAATTTCTTTATCCGGTATTGTTCCGGTTCCGTTTGTATCGATAAAGATTGAGACAGGTTCTGCGACACCGATTGCATATGCAATCTGCACCAGGCATTCTTTAGCTAATTTAGCCCCGACAATATTTTTCGCAATATGTCTGGCTGCATAAGTTGCGCTTCTATCAACTTTGGAAGGATCTTTCCCCGAAAAAGCTCCACCGCCATGGGGTGCCCATCCGCCGTAAGTGTCAACAATAATTTTCCTCCCGGTTAATCCGCTATCACCGTGAGGACCACCTATTTCAAATCTGCCGGTTGGATTAACAAAATATTTTGTTTTTTTATCAATATATTTTTCAGGTATAACCTTTTTAACTACATTTTCAATAACATCTTCTTTAATCGTTTTTTGTTTTACATCTGCATCATGCTGAGTTGAAATAACAATAGCTTCAATCCTTACCGGCTTATTATTGTCATCATATTCAACTGTGACCTGAGATTTTGCATCTGGGCGTAAATACGGCATTAATCCATTGTTTCTTTTCCTAATATCAGCCAAAAATTTTACAAGTTTATGAGCATACATAATCGGCATCGGCATTAATTCGGGAGTTTGATCGCAGGCATAACCGAACATAAGCCCTTGATCCCCTGCTCCGCCTTTATCAACACCCATAGCAATATCAGGTGACTGGGAATGAATTGCATTTAATACCGAACAAGATTCCGCATCAAATTTATAATCGGCTTTTGTATAGCCAATATTCTTTACAGTTTTTCTTACAATATCAGGAACTTCAATATAAGCTGTTGTAGTTACTTCACCACCAACTAAGACAAGCCCGGTTGTTACAAAAGTTTCACAGGCAACTCTTGCATTCGTATCCTGTTCATAAATCGCATCTAAAATTCCGTCTGAAATAGCATCGCTTACTTTATCTGGATGACCTTCGGAAACTGATTCCGATGTAAAAAGATATGACATGTTAATATTTAACCTTTAAATTAATTAATAAAAATCTATTTCTGATGAATCCCCTGAATTGAGCCTTTTGAAAGTTCCTCTTATTATTGAATTATTTCCTACTATAGAATTTTCAAGCAATGCTTTAGATACTATTGCTTTTGAACCTACAATAGAATTTTTAATAATGCTGTCTTTTACAAAGCAGTCTTTATCAAGTGTAGTATAAGGACCAATAATTGAATTTTCAACTATAGCACTATCGGCAATAAAAACCGGTTCATTAATTACAGCATTGGGAAATTTCTCATGAGTACTTTTTTGCTCTAGTAAGAATTTATTTGTAGAAAGTAATGTTTCAGGCTTGCCACAGTCGTACCAACCCTCGACAGGGAAAGTTGTTATTTTCTCCCCGTCACGTATCATAATCTGAAGTGCATCGGTTAACTGCAGTTCCCCTTTTGTACGAATATCCTTTTCAACTAATTCGTTCAAGCTTTTTATTAAAACATCGGAATTAGAAATATAGTAAAGACCAACTAATGCTAGATTTGAAACCGGGTCGTGTGGTTTTTCAACTAATTTCTTTACAAATCCGTTTTCAACAACAGCCACGCCAAATCTCCTTGGGTCATCAACCTTCTTTACTCCAAGCGAAGAATGTTTTGATTTAAATACTGTTTTCAGATTCACATCAAAGATAGTATCACCAAGTATTATAAAAATTTCTTTATCATCAAAAGTCGGAATTGCGGTATAAATTGCGTGTCCCAATCCTTCTTTATTTTTTTGTTCAATAAAATCAGATTTCATCTGGGGATATTCGCTTTTTATATAATCCTCAATCATTTCTCCGAGGTGACCAATAACGAAAGTCGCTTTATTAATTCCTTCTTCTAAAAGTTTATCAATAATATGAGAAATTATCGGTTTTCCACCAACATTTAAAAGGACTTTGGGTGTTGAAAAAGTATGAGGCTTTAACCTCGATCCGATACCTGCAACTGGAATTATTGCTCTCATTAAAATATCTTTTATAAATAGCGTGTAAAATTACCCATTCTTTAAAATAATAACAAATGCTTTAATGTTATAGTATCATTAAGAAAATGACACTCATTACTTTTAAAAATGGAGTTTAATTTAATGTTCAAGCTTCAATAACATGCTCAAGAACAGATTCAAGAGACTTTGTATTATCGAAAAATGATAGAAATTTTTGAATCACGCGGTCAATAACCGAATCCGGACAGGAAGCGCCGCTAGTCAAAATTATGTCAACAGGAATTTTTTTAGGAATATAATCTTCAGTAAATAATTCTCTCTTTTTATGAATATCAAAATGTTTGATGAGACTTCCGGATAAAAGCTCTTCTTCCGACAAAATAAAATATGTTTTAAATTTGGTTTCACACAATTCAACAATATGACTTGTGTTTGAGCTGTTGTAGCCTCCTACTACAACTGCGAAATCAGCTTTTTGCTTTAAGAGTTCATAAGTAGCATCCTGGTTGTCATTAGTTGCATAGCATAAAGTATCGCGTGTATCGGCAAAATATTCTTTTAAATTTTCCTTCCCAAATTTTTTTGCCATTATGCTTTTTAAATAATCAGCAATAGCCTGTGTCTCTGTAGCGAGCATTGTAGTTTGATTTACAACCCCGATTCGTTGAAGGTCATTTTCAACATCAAAATCTTTTGAATATTTTCCGTCAAATATTTTATAGAACTCTTCCTTTTTTCTTTCACCTAAAATAATCGAACAAAGAAGCTTAGCTTCATCAATATTTCTAATAATTACAGAAGGAGAATTTTTAACTGTATGGGAGAATGTAGCTCTTGTTTCTTCGTGATAATGTTTACCATGAATAATAATTGTATAATCCTGTTTACCAAGCTGTTCGGAACGGTTCCAGACTTTCTCCACGAACGGGCATGTGGTATTAAATTTATAAGAATTAATTCCAATCTCTTTTAGTTTATTCTCAATTTCAATTGTGGTACCGAAAGCCGGTATAATTACAATATCATCTTTATTTAGTTCATCCCAGTTAATAATTTGGTTCCCAGATGTATCCATCAGAAACTGCACTCCTTTATTCAACAAATCATTATTAACACCCGGGTTATGAATCATTTCACTTAATAAGAAAATTCTTTTGCCGGGATTTTCTTCAATAGTTTTATTAGATATTTCAATTGCATTTTCAACACCATAGCAAAATCCGAAATGCCTTGCAACATAAAATCTTACCGGTCCAAAATCCAAAACGGATGGAGAAAGATCTTTCTTTCTTTGATCGACTAAATTCCTTTTTTGCTTAATCGTGAAAATAAAAGAACTTTTATATATTTGAGGAATATCAAATTTTTTCATCGAATCAATTTTTTATTAAAATATAATAAATATTCATCTCTATTAAAGTGCAATTTATAATAAATAATAACCTGTTAACACAATAATTATATATATTTAATTATGATCAACTATTTTTTACCATTAATTTCTCTAAAAACAAATCTAACAATATTTATGAGAAAAAATAATTTCACTTCCGTAATCTTAATCGTTTTATTCCTTTTCCCTTCTATTATTTATTCACAGGAAAAATTTATTATAAATCTTAATAATCTTAGTGATGATTTATTCCATGTAACTTTGTATCCGGATAATCTTTCTGCCGAGAATAATATTTATCAATTTGCTGCCACAGCACCAGGGACCTATGAAGAAATGGATATAGGAAAATATGTTAAATCATTTGAGGCCTTTGATTCGGATGGAAATGAAATTCAAACAGAAAATATCTCTACTAATCAATGGAAATTATCTAATCCTCAAAATATAAAAAAAATAGAATATACAATTGAAGATACCTGGGATGCTAAAACAGACAAAGAAGAAATATATTATATGTCAGGTTCTAATATCGATAGCGATAATGTGCTGATAAACGGTCAATGTGTGTTTGGATATTTCCAGGGATTGCAATCTTATCCAATCAAAATAAAAATAGAATATCCTACAAAATGGGAAATAGGTACTGCATTAGAATTGGATAAGAATGGATTTTATGATGCACCTACTTATGATTATATTGT
Organism: uncultured Ignavibacteriaceae bacterium; assembly: GCA_964448105.1. Taxonomy (GTDB): domain Bacteria; phylum Bacteroidota; class Ignavibacteria; order Ignavibacteriales; family Ignavibacteriaceae; genus CAVQBP01. Next base: position 26,044 of record CAYUVK010000024.1, on the reverse strand, counting down.
TGATTCACCGATTCTTCTCGGTAATTTATCCGAGGATTCATTAAAAGTTGGAAATGCAAAGATAAAAGTATTCACTTATTCTAAAACTGGATTAATCAAATCTAGTGAGTTGTTATCGTCGCTCAAAGATATTCTTCAAGCGGAAAGCAAATTTACAAATGGATTACCTGTTGAGCATTACACATTTTTATTCCATTTGGGAAATCATAATTCAGGTGCATGGGAACATTCTTATAGTTCGGAATATGTTTTACTAGAAGAGCCTTTAACCACATCTAGCATTAGTAATTTGAGATCAATGATTGCACACGAATTTTTCCATATTGTAACCCCACTAAATATTCACAGTGAACTTGTCGCAAAATTTAATTTTGTAAAACCCGTAATGTCACGGCATCTTTGGTTATATGAAGGCGTTACGGAATGGGCTGCGAATATTTTACAACTAAGGGATTCAATCATATCGCTGCAAAATTACCTTAATATAATTCACCAAAAAATTATGTTTATGCAAAGGTTTAATAAGAATATAAGTTTAACCGAATTGGGAATTCATTCGGTTGAAATGCAGGACCAATATTTAAATATTTATGCCAAAGGGGCTGTGATTGCGGGATTACTTGATATTAGATTGCTGGAACTTTCAAACGGAACCAAAGGACTTAGGGAAGTTATTAATGAATTATCAAAAGAATATGGTCCGGAAAAATCTTTTAGCGAAGATAATTTCTTTAACGAATTTGTTAAAATGACTTATCCTGAAATAAAAGATTTTTTTGAAAATTATATTGAAGGAACGGAAGAATTTCCGGTAAAAGAATATTATAAAAAATTAGGTATAGATTTTTATGAATCCAAAGGTTTGGACAGCAGCAGAACGAGCATGGGAATTTATATTGGAGTAAAAGAGAATCATTTTGTTGTACTCGATGTTTCGGAAAATTCTGTTAATAAAAACAAAATTTTACAGGGAGATATTCTTTATTCTATTGATGGCAATAAACTTACCTTTGAGAATGTTAGAGATAAATTAAGAGAATATCAAAATAAAATTGTGGGCGATACAGTAAAAGCAGTTATTATTAGGAACGATGAAAAGTTAAATGTTAATATAATCCTCGAGCCGGTAGAACGGAAATATGTTTTTGAAATTGATCCGAATCCAACCGAAGAACAATTAAAAATAAGAAATTCCTGGATGAAGAATATGTAAGCATTTAAAAATAGTCGTTAAAATTAGGCGCGGATTTTTTTCCATAGATCTGTATGCATCAAAGACTTTAAATAAAATTTTTCTACTTCCTCTTTTTATAATGAATTTCATTTCCTTATTTGTTTTAATATTTGGCACTCTGCGATTGTATTTAAAATCATATTTTCTCAACCAACCTACCATCTAGTGATTTAAGACATTAGTTACCAAAAGTTTTGTCACTAAAATCCTATCAATTATACTGAATAAATTATCTCTATTCAAAGTTCAAAATTAATTCTAAAAAGGAGGCCCTATGTTTAAAAAATTTAGTACTTTTTTATTTTTATTTATTTTACTGGGTATTTCTATAAGTCATTCTCAAATTCTCTTTACTACATCTCTCAACGGTAGTAATGAAGTACCTGCAGTAACAACAAATGGGACCGGCACTGCATGGGCAGTTCTCAACCCGGATATGAATTCATTAACTTTTCATATTACGTATGCACAACTAGACAGTACATTTACCGATGCTCATTTTCATATAGGCAAAGTGGGAGTAAATGGAGGAGTTGTTTTCTCCATATCTAGTTTTTTTAATGGAAATACCGCTACAGGAACATGGGATAACATTCCCGATTCACTTATTACTAAATTATTGAACGGCGGGATTTATATGAATGTCCATTCTATGGCCCATCCCGGCGGTGAGATTCGAGGACAGCTTTACCCGGTTGATGGAATTGGCTTTACAGCTATGCTTAATGCTGCACAAGAAACTCCAGCTACAACAAGTAATGCAACAGGTACTGCATGGGCAGTTTTAAGTAACAAGGGTTCCATGGTTTCATATAGTATAACTGTAGCCGGGTTGTCAAGTAATTTTTCTGCTGCCCATTTCCACGTTGGACAAATGGGTGTTGCCGGTGGTGTTGTTCACCCAATTACATTTACAGACAGCAGCACAGTGGGTTCCTGGTCAAGTATGCCTGATTCTTTGATAACCAAATTCCTGAATAATGGATTATACCTTAATGTTCACACTACTAATAATCCGGCTGGTGAAATCAGAGGGCAATTAGCTCATCAAGGAGAAATTTTATATAAAGCAGATTTAGATGGAGCCCAGGAAACCCCTTCAGTAACCACAATGGCAACGGGAACTGCATGGGCTGTTTTGAGCTCGGACATGAAGACTCTATCCTATGATGTTACTTACGCAAATTTAGATTCCACATTTACAGCAGGACATATTCATCTAGGTCCAAAAGGTACTGCCGGTGGAGTTGTTAAAGGATTAGTATTCATAAATAACAATGCAATGGGTAATTGGACTAGTCTCCCCGATACTATCGTTAAACATTTGATCAAAGAAGATCTGTATGTTAATGTTCATTCTTCAAAAAATCCCGGTGGAGAAATAAGAGGTCAATTAGAATTAAATACAGGAGTAGGATTTACAGCTCATTTAAATGGAGCTCAAGAAACCCCGCCCGTTACCACAAATGCTGTAGGAACTGGATGGTTCTCCCTGGATGATGATTCTCTTTATTTTCAAATTACTTTCGCCGGCTTATCTTCAGCACTAACCGGATCACATTTTCACATGGGTGCAATGGGTGTATCAGGTGGTGTTGTTCACCCAATTACCTTCACAGACAGCACTTTAAATTCAGTTTGGGCAGACATTTCCGATGATAATCTTGCTGCGCTTGCCAAGGGAAATCTTTATGTGAACATCCATTCAAGTAATAATCCGGCTGGAGAAATAAGAGGACAGGTGCTATTTACTAATGTTATAAGCGGAAATGTTCCAGTAGAATTAACATCTTTCAATGCATCTGTAAAAGAAAATTTTGTTGAACTTTTATGGAATACAGCGACTGAAATAAATAATTCCGGATTCGAAATTGAACGAGGTCGGGATAATGTTAACTTTAACAGAATAGGATTTGTTAAAGGGAATGGAACCTCTTCGGAAAACCATACTTATACATTTGCTGATAACAACGTTAGTAAAACCGGAACTCTTTATTACAGGTTAAAGCAAATTAACCTGGATGGAACCTTCGAATATTCAAAAGTTATTAACGTTAAAGTGGGTACTCCTCTAAAATTTAAATTATCACAGAATTATCCAAATCCGTTTAATCCAACAACTACTATCTCTTTCCAATTACCGGAAAAAGCTCTTGTCACTTTAAAAGTCTACAATATTTTAGGACAAGAAGTAGCAGTATTATTAAATAGCTCTAAAGATGCCGGCTCATATCAAATTAATTTTGATGGTGCTAAACTGGCAAGCGGAATTTACATTTATAGATTATCCACTAATTCGGGGATTATCGCAACCAAAAAAATGACTCTACTGAAATAAATTTTTACCTAACTTTCGAGGTTAACACATCGTTAACAGTACATTAACCTCGAAGGTTTTTAATACCTTTTACATCATTTAAAAAATATTCTTTCCATCTTTTGAATAAATCCCTAGTGTTAGATTATAATATTTATCTTCATTATATTATAATTATATAACATTATTAAATTAGCATATGGAATTAATAGACAGATTAAAAAAAATTAAAGAAAAGTTTGAGCATATAAATCAGCAGCTTTCAGATCCTCAGTTTTTAAATGACAGGGCTAAAGTTATATCTCTCAGTAAAGAAAGAAGTGAACTAGAAGATATCGTTCATGCTTATGAACATTACTTAAAAATATTAAACAATATAGAAGAAAATGGAGAAATAATTTCTTCTAATATTGATAAAGAGCTTACAAATCTTGCGGAAGAAGAGTTAAAAGAGATTGAAGAAAAAAAATTAAATCTTGAGGAAGAATTAAAAATATTACTCCTTCCAAAAGATCCGGATGACAACAAAGATGTAATTATGGAAATACGGGCAGGAACCGGCGGAGAAGAAGCTGCTCTTTTTGCAGGAGATCTGTTCAGAATGTATAGCCGCTATGCAGAAGTAAAAGGATGGAAAGTAGAATTAATAGACATAAATGAAACAGGATTAGGTGGTGTTAAAGAGGTTATTTTTTCAATAAGCGGTAATGATATTTACGGTGAATTAAAATTTGAAAGCGGTGTTCACCGGGTACAAAGAGTGCCGGAAACGGAAGGAAGCGGGAGAGTTCATACATCTGCAGCTTCTGTTGCAGTATTGCCAGAAGTAGAAGACGTCCAGGTTGATATTAATCCAAATGATTTAAAAATTGATGTATTTAGGTCAGGGGGAGCTGGCGGACAAAACGTTAATAAAGTTGAAACTGCTATTCGAATTACTCACCTCCCTACCGGTATAGTTGTACAATGCCAGGATGAAAGATCGCAGCTTAAAAACAGACAAAAAGCAATGAAAGTTTTACGGGCCAGGCTTTACGACGCTGAATTAAAAAAACATACCGATGCAATTTCTGCAAAGAGAAAAAATATGGTGGGAAGCGGCGATAGAAGTGATAAAATCCGTACTTACAATTTTCCACAAAATAGGGTAACGGATCATAGAATAGGCTTAACTTTATATAATCTTTCTAATATTATGGAAGGTGAGCTCGATGAATTAATTGAGCAGCTTAAACTGGCAGATAGAACAGAAAAATTGCAAGCTAATATTGAAATGGATTAATTGCACCTCATTTTATTTTTATATTATTCCTAACTATTTTAAATTAGTTCTTTTCAAAGAATTTAAACATTCTTTTTATATAAAAGTTGATTTAAATACTACACTTTCTTTGAACCAACAATTTTATACAAGATATAAGTATTATTATTTTAGAATAAATAAATTTCATCTCAATATTTTTAATCTGCAAAAATCCAAAAAACCGGGGTTAAAATGAAAATAGCAAAAGTTTTAATCATTGTTCCATTCTTAATTTTATTTTTCCTTTTCGTTGGCAATTCTAATAAATCTAAAACTGATTTATTTAACAATAAAAAAGACAAAACCATAGATGAGAATGTTGAAAAGCTTTTAAAAGAAATGACTATTGAAGAAAAGATAGATCTTCTTGGAGGAACAGGTTTTGCGACTAAACCGATTAAAAGACTCGGAATACCGGAATTAAAAATGACAGACGGACCGCTTGGAGTTCGTTGGGGAGTATCTTCAGCTTTTCCGGCAGGAATAGCAATGGCATCAACATGGGATACTTCTTTAATTCATAAACTTGGTGCGGCAATCGGAGAAGAAGTTAAAGGAAAAGGCCGCGATGTACTTTTAGGACCTTGTGTAAATATAGCACGGATTCCACAGGGCGGGAGAAACTTTGAAAGCTTTGGAGAAGATCCGTATTTAGACTCACGAATGGCAGTAAGTTATATCAAAGGTGTTCAATCAGAAAATGTTGCAGCCACGGTAAAGCATTTTGCATGCAACAATCAAGAATATCAAAGAGGATTTGTAAATGTAAAAATCGACGAAAGGCCATTGAACGAAATTTATTTGCCGGCATTTAAAGCTGCTGTTGAAGAAGGAAATGTTTTATGCGTCATGTCAGCTTATAATAAAGTTAATGGGAAATTCTGTAGTGAGAACGACTATCTTTTAAAAACCAAATTAAAAAATGATTGGGATTTTAAAGGGCTTTTAATGTCTGATTGGGGAGCAGTTCACAGCAGTATACCTACTGCAAAAGGAGGATTGGATCTTGAAATGCCAACCGGCCTTTATTTAAATGATTCAACTCTACTCAATGAAGTAAAAAATGGGGAGATAAAAGAATCAACCATTAATGAGAAAGTAATAAGAATACTAACAGTGATGTTTAAACTTGGTTTGTTTGAAAAAACTCACGAAGAGAATTCTAAATTGATAAATACCAAAGAACATCGGCAGATTGCTCTTAAAGTCGCACAAGAAGGAATTGTGCTTCTGAAAAATGAAAATAATATTTTACCAATTAATCAGAAAAAAATAAAATCTATTGCTGTTATTGGACCTAATGCTGAGGTGGCAAGAACCGGCGGAGGTGGAAGCTCACAAGTTTCTCCTATATTCTCTGTTAGTCCTCTTGAAGCATTAAAGAAAAAATTAAATAAAAATACAAAGATTAATTATTCTGAAGGGGTAAAACTTCTTGGAGAATCAAATCCGATACCTGCATTATTTTTCTATCTGCCTGGTTCAAATGAACATGGCTTGAAGGGAGAGTATTTCAATAATAAAGATTTAAAAGGCGAACCGGTATTTACGAGAACTGATTCCATAATTAATTTTAATTGGGGAAATGGAGGTCCAAAAGAAGGGTTTAATAAGGATGATTTCTCTATCCGCTGGACGTTTGATCTTAAACCGGAAAAAACCGGGAATTATATACTGGATGTTTTAAGTGATGACGGTGTAAGATTATACTTAAATGATCAGCTTGTTATTAACGACTGGACTAATCATGGTACTAAGACCAATTCATATAAAGCTTTTTTTGAAGCTGGCAAAGCATATAAGATAAAGTTAGAATATTATGAAGATATGGGAGAAGCAAATGTTAAACTGTCATGGCGCTCGCCTGATGAAATTCTATTTAAAAATGCTGTTGAAGCGGCAAAAAAATCGGACATAGCAGTAGTATTTACCGGTACTTCTAATGCATATGAATCGGAAGGGTTTGATAGGGAAAATTTAAACCTTCCAGGCGAACAGGATAATCTTATTAATGCTGTGGCAAAAGCAAATAAAAATATTATTGTTGTAGTGACTTCTGGTTCACCGGTTTTAATGAGCAGCTGGATGAATAATACCAAAGGTATACTGGAAAGCTGGTTTGCAGGTGAAGAACTAGGAAACGCAATCGCTAATGTTCTTTTAGGAAATGTAAATCCTTCTGGAAAGCTACCTGTAACTTTTCCCAAAAGATGGGAAGATTGTTCTGCTTATGGTTTGTACAAAACCCAGGATAGTGTAACAGATTATTCGGATGGAATATTTGTCGGATATAGACATTTTGATAAAAGTAATATTGAACCGTTATTTCCTTTCGGGTTCGGGCTTTCTTACACAAAGTTTGAATATAAAAATTTAAAAGTTGAAAGAGTTCAAAGTACAAACCCGGAATGGAAATTTACTTTTGAATTAAAAAATATAGGCAAACAAAAAGGTTCGGAAGTTACTCAATTTTATATTCGTGATGTAAAATCATCATTGCCGAGACCCGAGAAAGAATTGAAAAAATTTAAAAGAGTTACTCTCGAACCAGGTAAGAGCAAAAAAGTCATATTCGTTGTTAACAAAAATGATCTGTCTTTTTATGACCCTGCAAAACACAACTGGACTGCGGAACCTGGGGAATTCCAGGCACTAATTGGAAGTTCGTCAAGAGATATAAAATTAAAAGACAGTTTCGAATTGAACGATTAAGAAAAAACAATGGAACGCTGATTTAACGGATGAGACGGATTAAACCGGATTAAGAATTAAAATCTTATTGTAAAATTGGAGAAATCTTCTGCTCTGTGTTCGGTAATAAAAGGTTAGTAAAATGGAAATAAGTAATTTATTTTGGATTGTCTGTATTTTCTGGATTGTATCCGAAATTCTAATGCTGATCCTGCGCCGTTCTAAAAAAGATAGTCAAGATAAAGATTTAGGTTCTATTAAAAGATTAAATCTAGTAATCTATATTTCGATTGCTGCAGGAATTTTTATTTCTTTTACAGAGTATGGAAATATCTATGTTAACCACTTTGCGCTTCTGTTAAGCGGCTTTTTACTTATAGTATTGGGCCTTATAATTCGCTGGTTGTCCATACTGACTCTTCGTCGATATTTTACCGTTAATGTTGCAATACATACAGATCATATTATTATTCAAACCGGTTTTTACAAATATATACGTCATCCTTCTTATTTAGGTATGCTGATATCTTTTCTAGGATTATGTTTATGTAATTTCATATCAATCGTTGTAATTATTATTCCTATTACATTTGCTCTTATCAATCGAATTCAGATTGAAGAAAAAGCCTTGAACGATGCATTTGAAAATGATTATCAAACTTATTGCAATAATACTTGGAGATTACTTCCCTGGATATATTAATTAATCCCGTTGCGCTTTAAGAAACATATGGATTGAATAGCTTTTCTATAGTTTCCTGGCAATAACTACAACTGTTTTTAAAGTTTCTGAAACGCCTGATGTTTCATTTAAAGCTTCCAGAAAAACTATATAAATTCCCATTCTAAATGGAGTTCCATCTTCTTCCAGACCGTTAAAAACAACTGAGCCTTTTGAACCACTTGGTTGATTGTTCAAAAGAGTTCTTAAAAGTCTTCCCCTGTTATCATATATTTTTATTCTTACCTGGGAAGTATTTTGGGTTAGGTTATAATTAATTATAGTATAATCTTCAAAGCCGTCATTATCAGGAGAAAATGGATTTGGCGATACTGAAATCTTTTCTTCAGTCTTTCTATTTTCACTATAGATACTATTGATTTTTCCGGGTGTTGCACCGCGTGGGCTTACTGAACTATTCCAATTCATTAAATTATTTCCATCTAATTCTGGATTGATTCTTTCGAGCGAAATATTTTTTGTAGATGAAAAATTTTTGTTGTGCCATTTTTCGCTATAGGAAATTGAATCAATTATGTTCCCCTTCATATCTTTAAGAATTATTGTTTCATCCTTTGATAATCCTAAACTTCCGGTATTTAAAACAATTATATTCTGAAAATTGGATAAATCATAATTATTAAAGATTTGAGAATCTGCTGATAGTACAAAGAGACTATTGGGAGAAACCATAAAACTAACATCTGATAATTTATAGAAATTTCCTCTACCATCTTCCACCTTCCAACCGCCAATATTTATAAAGGAATTGCTGCAATTGTAAAATTCAATAAATTCACTATTGTTCACTTCCGGGTCGAACATAATTTCGTTTATTAACAAATCATTTCTTTTATATTCAGAAATGTTAAGGAGTGAATTTTCTTTTCCGGGTGTACTTTTATTTTCACTTAAAGAAGTAGACCAATTTGTACTGTCGTTAGTAGGTCTCTCTAATGAAATTCTTTCCAGTGAATAGCCTTTAGTACCGCCCCATGTAGATTGATATTTTAGACTATCAATTATCCCCTCACGGAAATCATATATAATAATTCCATCTTCTGAATTTCCAAGAGTTCCGAAGTTTACAAATTTAATTTTCCTATCAAAATCCGGATGAGAATTATAAAATGATATATCGTGTACAATTACAAAATATTCGCCCGGACTGACAACAAAGTCTTCAGTTGAAATATAATACTTTGAAGGCAATGGTAATAAATCACCAATCATCCAATTTATTAAATTGAGAGTATCATTTGAAACATTTACAATTTCTATCCATTCAGATTCATCTTTGGAAGGTGCGTACATAACTTCATTTATTAAAACGGTACCTTGTTTTATTCCCGGTTCTATAAACTTTTCAAAATAATTATTAAGTGTATCTTCATCATTTTGATAATTAATTTTTGCCGCAGTTAAAATTTTATCTAATACATTATTGATAGATTCTGATGAAGTTATATAAATCGAATCCTGCGAGTTTAAATTAATGTTAGATTCTGCACTTAATAGTTGATCCGCATGATTATCAGAATTCGAATCGAAATAAAAATTTACGGAAAATGAAGCAGTTGCAGTTCCATTGTTTTTTATTTTTGCTGATAAGAAAACATTATCCCCGGGAATTGGGAATCTAGGAATGAATGATAAATCGGATATAGATAGATCATAAGTTTTGGGTTTGATGCTATTAATTCTTCCCGGGGTACTTAATTCAATATCGGTTGAGTTCCCCCAATTGGAAGCAAGGTTTGAAGCAGCTTCAAAAGAAATTTTTTCAATCGAATGGCCCGTTTTACCACCGTAATCTTTATTATAAAAAACCGAATCAATTGTAAACTTTCTATCATCTCTTAAAACAACACCATCTGCATCATTATTTAGCACCGGTAAATTTATGGTTATTATTTCAGAAGTTATTACCCGATGATAATTAAATATGGATGAATCCCTTGCTATAATTATATATGATTTGGGTGGTATAAAATGATCATTTTTAATTTGTGAAATTGCTGGGGTTGTAACGATATCCGAGATAAACCAGCCATTTAAATTAATAGTATTGTCTGTAGTATTAAAAAGTTCAATCCATTCCGGCTCGCCGCCGGAGGGGTTATACATAATTTCATTTATAATAACCGATCTTTCAGGGTATCCAGGTTTGATTATTGAGTAAATCGAATTATTGGAAGTATCCTGATCTGGCATATAAACTGCAACTACAAAAAATCCCATCTTAGTTTTTAAATTATTAATTACATAATTAATTTGAATAATTATTGAATCTCCTGAAGCCAAATTAAAATTATCCGATGTATTAATTAAAATATCCGGTATTGAATCCAGGTTTGTATCTTCAAACAGTTTTATTTTAAATATGGCATCACTTTTCCCAATGTTTATGATTTTAGTAGAAATCTTTACATTATCATTTGGCACCGGGAATTGAGGTGAGAAGATAATTTCAGAAGCGAGTATGTCAAAATTCTTTTGAGTTACAGAATTAATTCTTCCCGGCGTACCGGGCATTTTATCTTTACATGTTTTCCAATTTGAGGAATCGGTAGAAAATTTTCCCGGATCAATTCTTTCTAAAGATTTACCGTTATTTCCACCCCATAAGGAATAATATTCAACAGAATCAATTACCCGTTTAATTGAATCAAGCAGAATTATTTTATCACTATTATTGTTTAAAGATGGAAAATTCTTTACCGAGTATTTCGATTGAATATTATAAAAATTCTTGATGGAGCTGTCATCGGAAACAATAAAATATTCACCCGGATTTATAACAATAAAATGATCTATTACTTTTATAGTGTCTTTATCATCAGCAAAAGAATAATTTTTTAAATTAATTACTTTATTACTTCGATTGTATAGTTCAATCCATTCAGGTTCACTGTTTGATGGTGCATACATAATCTCATTTATTACAATATCATTTCTAATCTCATTAATTTTAACACCGGTTACTTGTGCAAATGCAATATTATTTTCAAGATCATCATCATTTTCTGCTTCAATTGAAAGGATAAAATAATTTTTTCCTTCAGAAATATTCTGAATATCAATTTTTATTAATGAACTGTCATTTGAGTTTAAAGGGTTACCGCTTAGCTGGTTAAATAACTCGTTAACTTGAGGAATTGAATCTTTGTTAACGTCATTAAAAACTTTTAAAATATAATTTGAAGATCGGTTTAATCCAATATTTTTTATTTTCAAATTAATCTGAAAAGTTTCTCCAACTATGACATATTCATTTTTCGTTTTATTAATTTTAATTGTTAGATCATAAATCTTTTGCGATACGGAATTAATTATTCCTGGAGTTGCTTTAAACTTACTCTCGGAGGTTTTCCAGTTTTCTTCACCAGTGCTTTTATCATTTATTGATACTCTTTCGAGAGATTTGCCGTTAAGATTTCCTCCCCATGAAGGTGAATAAATTAGACTGTCAATTATTACTCCAAGCGAATCTTTTAATACGACTGCATCACCGGTATTATTTAATGAAGGTAAATTTACTGCTATGATATCCGAAGGAATTGAATAAAAATCTTGAATAGATGAATCTTTTGAAATTACTAAATAAGCACTGGAATTAAGATACTTATCTTCCTTTGTAATTTTGATTGAATTTCCGGCATCTGAAAATATCCAGCTTTTTAGGTTAATAGATGAACCGGTTTTATTAAATATTTCAACCCATTCCGGTTCCCCGCTTGAAGGTGCATACATAATTTCATTTATTACAACATCGTTATAATTGCTGCCCGGAGGATAAACAACGAAACTAAAATATTTTGTATTGTTATTTAAATTATCATCTTCATTATAAACAATTTTCAAAATTAAATTATATTTTCCATCCTGAACAGATTGAAGCTGTGTTGTAACTGTTACCGAATCGTCCGCTCTTAAATTTAAAGAATTACTTTGGTAGAATAATTCGGAAACTGAGCCGGCCGAATCTCTATTTAAATCATTATAAAATTCGACAGAATAATTTGCCGCAATTTCATTCCCTTTATTTTTAATTACTGCACTAATATTTACATTATCATTTTTAATTGGAATCGATGGAGAAATTGAAACCGAACTGAAAGCCAAATCGTACATTAAAACGATAACGGAATTATTAAATCCCGGTGTTCCATTTAAAGCTATTGAATTTGCCCAATTATCTGGAGAATTATTTTTGTTTAAATTTATTTTTTCGTCTGAAATTCCACTGCTGTTATCCGCTGTGTAAATGTAAGTTTCTAAGGTATCATCCAAAGAATTTAATAAAGATATTGTTCGATCCGAACTATTAGACATCCCGGAAGAGCCAAATGAATTATCCCCGATTTTAAGAGCTAATGCGTTTGATGGAACTATATCTTTATATATTCCCGAAGCCAAATCATAATCTCCTTCGAATATAACCGCATAAGACTTAGGCGACAAAATTGTACCGATTCCAGCAGATACAATAATATCAGGTTTTGAAGTTTGGTATTTTATTTTATACCCGTTTAAATCAACATCTTCGGTTTCACTAATGTTATAAAGTTCAATAAATTCATTATTACCCGACTGAGGGAAGAACATAATCTCACTCAACACAACATTCGATTCTGTTTGAGCAGATATAATTATCGGAAGAAACAGAAATGAAAGAAGGAATTTTCCCATTTTTAAAAGGATTTTACTCACTCTTGAATTCCGACTAAATGAATAGTGTGAGAAAATTATTTGTAATTTTACTTATTCTGTAATATGAAGAAAGATTTTTTTGATTCGCTTTAGACTAACCTTTTACCGGATAAAAATTATTTTCCCTTTTATGAAATAACTTTTTGATTATTTCTAAAGCTATTTATTCCCTGTTTACCCTTTTGTCTAGAGTCTTATATTTAATATAAGAAAAATTTTAAAAAATCAATAATTTTTTTTTGAAGGAAGGGGTTTTGACATTAAAAAATCATACAGCTTGTTAGGCATGATCTTCAGGAATTTTGAGCCTAAAACTACTGGAAGAGGAAATTGAATTATTGTTTTTCCTTTCTTTATTCCTTTAACAATAATATCTGCAGCTTTTTCCACATCCATTAAAAAAGGCATGTAAAATTCATTCTTGTCAGTCATTGGTGTTCTTACAAAACCCGGCTTAATTGTTATAACTTTTATGTTGTATGGTTTTAATTCAACACGTAAACTTTCAAGATAATGAGATGCTGCTGCTTTACTTGCAGAATAATAGCTGCTTAATGGGTATCCTCTTGAGTCTGCTAGACTAGAGACACCGACAATCATTCCCTCATTATTTTTTTTAAAATCATCTATCAATTCTTCAATGCAATATATTAGGCCAAAGAGATTAACATTTATAACTTGTTCACCCTTTTCTTCATCAGAATTTACTGCGCTGCGGTAACTAATGCCTGAGTTTAAAATTGCAATATCAATTTTGTTAAAATGATTCTTAACTTTTGAAAATGCTTCTATTACGTTTTCTTTTTTACTTACATCGCATTTAACGGCAATAATATCTTTGCCAAAAGCTTTTAATTCTTCCGATAAATCATCAAGTATTTCAATTCTTCTAGCAAGTATAGCAAGATTACATTTTTCTTTTGCAAGGCTTTTGGCAAGCGTATAACCTATCCCGCTTGAAGCCCCTGTCAGCAGTATGTTCTTATCTTTTAATTCCAATTGATAATTTTTTACATTAGTAAAGCCATAATAGCTTTCTGTACATGAAGCCTGTTTTCTGCTTCATCAAAAATTACAGAATTTTCAGAATCGGCAACTTCATTAACTACTTCATCCCCCCTGTGTGCGGGAAGGCAATGCATAAAGATATAATCATCTTTTGCATGTTTAATTAATTCTGGATTTACCTGGTATTTTGCAAAAATCTTTTTTCTTTCCTGTGCTTCGGCTTCCTGTCCCATGCTTGCCCAAACATCTGTATAAACAATATCTGCATCTTTAACAGCTTCAACCGGGTCTTCTAAAATAGAAATTTTACTTCTTGAAATAGCAGCATTCTTTTCAGCATTCTTAACAATTTCTTCATTTGGTTTATATCCTTTGGGGGATGCAATGGAAATATGCATTCCAACTTTTGAACATCCGTGCAGAAGACTATGAGCCATATTATTTCCATCGCCAATGTAAGCCAATTTTAAACCTTTCAATTTATTTTTCTTTTCAAGGATTGTAAACAAATCGGCAAGTACCTGGCATGGATGAAGCAGATCGGTTAATCCATTAATAACAGGGATTGAACCGTAATTAGCTAAGTCAATTACATCTTGATGTGAGAATGTTCTTATCATTATACCTTCAAGATATCTTGACAAGACTTTTGCTGTATCATGAATCGATTCACTTTTTCCTAGTTGTAATTCTCCAGGACCAAAATACATTCCTAAACCGCCTAGTTGGTAAATGCCTGTTTGAAATGAAACTCTGGTTCGTGTAGATGGTTTGGAAAAAATCATCCCAAGAGCTTTTCCTTCCAGCAACTTATGTGGAATATTCTTTTTAAGCTTGTCTTTTAATTCACTGCTCAGTTTGAGTATCTCATTTATTTCTTCCAAGGAAAGACCGTTAATCGAAATAAGACTCTTCCCTTTTAGATTAATTCCCATTTTTTATCTCCTTTGACTACTATTATAGTGAAAAAGATTTAATAAATTCTCTATAAAAATTTCTAAAAATAATTTGAAACTACAACGCCAGGTACTATTTCCAACAACAAACAACCAAAAACATACTTCAGACTCTTAAGAAGTAATTATCGTTCCAATATCACGATTTGATATTAATTCTGAAGCATCTGTAATAATAGTCTGCTTTCCACCGCTTTCAATAAAATTTATTGCTGCCAGTATTTTTGGTCCCATACTTCCGGAAGCAAACTCTCCGTTATTATAATACTTCTTTATTTCATTAACATTTATTTTATCAATTGCTTCCTGGTTAGGTTTACCAAAATTCAAGTAAACTTTAGGGACATCTGTAAGGATATAAAAACTATCAGCTTCTATCTCTTTGGCAAGTAATGCAGAAGCCAGGTCTTTATCAATTACAGCATCAATACCATATAGCTGATTATTATTTCTATATACAGGCACTCCCCCTCCGCCGGCAGCAATTACTATATTCCCGTTCTCTGCTAATTGTTTAATTATTTTTTTATTCAAAACTTCCAGGGGTTTTGGTGAAGCGACCACTCTTCTCCAGCCGCGCTTTCTTGAATCCTGTTTAAAAAACCAGTTGTTTACTTTTGTAAGTAAATCAGCTTCTTCTTTCAGATAAAAAGCACCGATTGGTTTGGTTGGTTCTTTAAATGCCGGATCATTTATATCTACAACTACCTGAGTTACAATTGAGATTACATCTTTCTCTAATTCATTTTCAATTAACAAATTTTTCATTTGTCTTTCTATCATATAACCTATCCCGCCCTGAGAATCGGCTACACATATATCCAGAGGCATTTTAGGAATTTTATATTGATTATAACCCGCTTCATTCCTTAAAAGAATATTCCCTACTTGGGGTCCGTTCCCATGAGTTACTACAATATTAAAATCTTTATCTATCAGACTTAATAAATTTTTACAAGTTTCATAAGTATTTTTTTCTTGTTGACTTATGGTACCTGTTTGATTTCCCCTTAATAAAGCATTACCTCCTAGTGCAACTACAGCTAACTGTTTCATATTAGATCATAAAAAGAAAGAAAATTTTCGAAAACTGAAATTAAGTAATCTTTACACAACAAAAAATAGAATTTGGTGATTTTAAGAAGATTTGGGGGTAAAAAATGGTATGCTTTTTGCTTTAATAAGCCTCTTGAGGTGTTGGAATTTTTAATGTTATGTTTTATCTTTAACAACAAAAATTATTCCAATGTTTGTTAGTAATATTATACCTGTTGAAGATATTTTAGTTCGCCCGGAAGTTTCTAATGTAAATTTTGAATGCGACCTGGAAAAATGTAAGGGTGCCTGTTGTACACTAGAAAGCGAATACGGTGCTCCTTTATTAGAAGAAGAAGTTGTCAAAATTAGAAAAATTCTAAATATTATTAAGGAATATTTACCTAAAATACATGTCGATGAAATTGAAGAAAATGGTTTTTATGAAGTTAAAAGTGGTGAATTTTTAACGCGAAGCATTAATAACAATGCATGTGTTTTTGTTTATTATGAAGGTAATATTGCTAAATGTGGAATAGAAAAAGCTTTTTTAGATGGAAAGGTAAAATTTAGAAAACCTATATCCTGTCATCTGTTCCCTATTAGGATTTCAAAATTTGGCGGGCAGGTTTTAAGATATGAGAAGTTTAGTGAATGTAAACCGGCATTGGAAAAAGGAGAAAAGAATAAATCAACTTTAATCGATTTTTGCAGAGAATCGCTTATAAGGTTATATGGAAATAAATGGTATTCAAAACTAAAGGAAATTATCGGTAAGTAATATGTTAAATCTAACTCAAAAATTATCGCAGCAGCAGAGATTATCACCGCAGCAAATTCAATATCAAAAATTACTTCAACTAAATACCCTTGCTTTGGAACAAAGGATAAAAACCGAATTGGAAATTAATCCTGTCCTCGAAGAAATTATGGATGAAGAAATTGAACTTACTCAAGAAAAGGAAAAAGAAGACGAAGTTCAGAACGAAACAGAAGATGTAGATCATGAGGAATTTGAACTTGAAGACTTTATGAATGATGGTGAGTTTGAAGGTGATAGAGTAAATAAAAGTAAAGATGAAGATGTTTATCAACCTTTAGCACCTGCAAAAGAAAGTCTCACCGAGCATCTTACTAAACAGTTAAGACTGTTAAATTTAAATGATGATTATTATATGCTTGGTGAAGAGATAATCGGAAACCTGGATAGTGATGGATATTTAACCAGGGATATAAAAAGTATTGTTAACGAATTAAATCTTTTTGAACATGTTAACATTACCGAGGAAGGTGCTGAATCTTTATTAAAGAAAATACAAAAGTTTGATCCGGTAGGAATAGCATCCAGAGATTTAAGGGAATGTCTTCTTGTTCAGCTTGGAAACTCTAACTATGATGCATACTATAAATTTTTGGCTAAGGAATTGTTGGAAAATTATTTTGATGATTTTAAGAACCGCCGGTTTGAAGCTATAAAATTAAAAATGAATTTGACCGATGAGAGTTTAAAAGCTACTTCCGATCTGATCTTAAGGCTTAATCCAAAACCCGGGGAAGGAAATATCGAATCTGTTGAAATGAATCAGATTACCCCGGATTTTCTTGTCGAGAAAATTGATGATAACTTTGTAATTACTCTAAACGACAGGAGCCTACCGTCAGTTACACTTAGCAAAACTTACCTGGAAATGATCAGTACAAATAAAAAGAAAAAGAAAAATGATAGGGAAAAGAATACTTATAAGTTTTTAAGAGAAAAATTTGAATCGGCGAAATGGTTTATCGCCTGTATACAGCAGCGCCGCGATACATTGATGAAAATTATGAGAGCAATTGTTGAAAAGCAATATGAGTTTTTTGAAAAAGGTCCTAAATTCCTTAGACCGATGATTTATAAAGATATTGCCGAAGAAATCAATATGGATATATCAACAATCAGCAGGGTTGTTAATGGAAAATATGTACAAAGCCCGATGGGAATACATGAATTAAAATATTTTTTTAGTGAAGGGCTTGGTACAGATAACGGTGAGGAAGTTTCTAACAAACATATTAAAATTAGACTAAAAGAGATAATAGATAACGAAAATAAAAGATCTCCTTATAGTGATGATAAGCTTACTTCCATGCTAAACCAGGAAGGTATTCATATTGCAAGACGTACCGTTGCAAAATATAGAGAACAATTAAGGTTGCCTGTTGCCCGTTTACGTAAAGAAATATGATTGGTTATATTATTGATGTTTTTATACTAATTGCGGCAATTTTCTTTTTTGGTGCGTCCCATACTTTTCTTGCTTCTTTAAAAGTTAAAAATTATATAAAACAAAACTATCCGCACTTACTACCATTTTACAGGCTGGGTTACAACCTAATTTCCTTTATAACTCTATATCTATTTTATATTTATTTGCCTCAACCGGATATAACCATTTATGACTTAATAAAACCATATGATTTTATTATCTTGGGATTTCAAATTTTAAGTTTGTTTGGTTTAATCTGGACATTCAGGTTTTTCAGTTCAAGCGAATTCCTGGGAATATCACAAATAATAAGATGGTATAAAGGAAATTACGATTTAACCGAACTGGATGAAAAGATGACATTAAAAATAGAGGGGCCTTATAAATACATGAGGCATCCTGTATATTTTTTCTCGATTTTGTTCTTAATTTTTAGACCGTATATGGATTTGACCTACCTTACTTTAGTTATCGGTTTTATTATTTATTTTTATATCGGTTCTTATTATGAAGAGAAAAAATTAATTGAAATATTCGGAGATGAATATAAATCTTATCAAAAAAATGTTCCTAGAATATTCCCTCTGAAACCTTTTCATCCTTATAATATTTAACTCTTTTATTTAACTTATAATTAATTTTGTAAATTAAATTCATTATAATTATCAAAAAGTTTTTTTATGGAAAATAAAATTAGATCTACTACGATTCTCGGTTTACTTCATAAAGGGAAAGCAGCGCTTGGTGGAGATGGTCAGGTATCGCTTGGAAATACCGTGATGAAACACAATGCTCTAAAGATCAGAAAAATTGCCAACGGCAAAGTGCTTTGCGGTTTTGCAGGTGCTTCTGCCGATGCTTTTACACTAATGGAAAGATTTGAAGATAAGCTGGAACAATATCGTGGAAATGTTCACCGTGCTGCAGTAGAATTAGCAAAAGATTGGCGGACAGATAAATTTTTAAGAAGGCTTGAAGCAATGCTCGCTGTTATTGCTGAGGATACTGCCTTGGTAATTTCCGGGAACGGTGATGTTATTGAACCTGATGATAAAATTGTTGCAATTGGATCAGGAGGAATGTATGCTTTAGCTGCTGCTAAAATGTTAATAAAATTCAGCGGCTTATCTGCTGAAGAAATTGTTAAAGAAGCTTTAAAAACTGCTTCCGAGATTTGTATCTATACAAATGATAAAATAAACGTTGAAGTAATTGAAAAATAACTTGGATTTAAAATGACAAAAAATAAAAAAGATGAATATACACCATCACAAATAGTTAATTATCTTAATAAATATATTATTGGACAGAACGAAGCCAAACGTGCCGTTGCAATTGCTTTAAGAAATAGGTGGAGACGCCAGCAAATTACCGATGAGCTTAAAGATGAAATTATGCCTAACAATATTATTCTTATCGGACCTACCGGGGTTGGAAAAACAGAGATTGCAAGGAGACTTGCTAAACTTGCTAATGCCCCTTTTATTAAAGTCGAAGCTTCGAAATTTACTGAAGTCGGATATGTAGGAAGAGATGTCGAATCAATAATTAGAGATCTTACAGATATTGCGGTCAATATGGTTAAATCCGAAAAAACATTAGAGGTTAAATCAAAAGCTGAAGATATTGCAGAAGAAAAAATTTTAGATATTTTAATTCCTCCTGTTAAAAAGACTACAACCACACATGCGGGTGAAAATTCAAATGATGAAGTAAATAATGAAGCACTTCAAAATCAAAAGACCCGGGAGTGGATGAAAGAAAAATTAAAAAACGGCGAAATGGATAAGAAGATGATTGAGTTTGACACTGCTTCGCAAAATGCTATCGGTATGCAGGTGCTGGGTCCGTTTGGAATGGATGACATGGGAATTAATATCCAGGAGATAATGGGAAATTTAATGCCCAAAAAGAAAAAGAAAAGAAAAACAACAATTGCCGAAGCAAGAAATATTATTACCCAGGAAGAAGCTCAAAAATTAATTGATATGGAAGCTGTTCAAAAAGAGGCAATTGAAAGAGTTGAAAATTCCGGGATGGCTTTTATAGATGAAATTGATAAGGTAGCAGGCGGTGGAAAATCACAGGGTCCGGATGTGTCCCGTGAAGGAGTTCAAAGAGATTTACTTCCAATTGTTGAAGGTTCAAATGTTAATACAAAATTTGGTGTGGTTAAAACAGATCACATCTTATTTATTGCTTCAGGCGCTTTTCATGTTTCAAAACCGAGCGATTTAATTCCCGAACTACAGGGACGCTTCCCGATACGTGTTGAATTAAAAAGCTTGACCGAAGATGATTTTGTTCAAATTCTTACGACCCCTGAAAATGCGCTGTTAAAACAATATAAGGCTCTTCTTCAAACTGAAGATGTTGAGCTTGATTTTTCTAAAGGAAGTATTAGAGAAATTGCAAAAATTGCTACTGAAGTAAACGAACAGGTTGAAAATATCGGTGCAAGAAGGCTTCACACAATTTTAACAACCCTGCTTGATGAAATACTTTTTGATGTTCCGGATAAACTTCCTTCTGATGTTGTTAAAATTACAGCAGAAACTGTGAGAGAAAAACTTGATGCAATAGTAAAGAATAGGGATTTAAGCAAATTCATTCTCTAATCAAAACGAACCTAATTTCTTGGAGAAATTGGGTTTGTTTCTAATAATTTTATTTTTATAAAATATAAAATAGTTGCACTCCTCTTTCAGTTCTGAGACTTATCATTCTTTATCAACAATTTATCTAAAATTTTATTTTTATTTTTGTGAAAATCTTTTTCAGAATTAAATAAATCTCTATTTTATCAAATAATTTAAATTCAGTCTTAACAAAATCGGAATTCTTAACTGTTTTCAAACAGTATGAAAAAAATGCTAACAGGCTTTCAGAATAAAGTGGTACTAAAATCCATTCTTTTTATTCTCACAGTTATTTTTTTATTAATATTCGATAGTTTTAATAATTCAATAAATAATGATATTGAAGGGGTATTTGCAGCAATTAGAGGAAGCGTTAAACCGGATACTAATATTGTTCTTATAACAATTACCGGAAATGATATTGACAAAATAGGTCCATGGCCGATTAAAAGAAGTTATTATGCGCTGTTAATTAAAAGCCTTACTGATTTGAATGTAAAAAAAATAGGGCTGGAAGTTTTTCTAAGCTCTAAATTTTCTTCCCAGGCTATTTATGATAATTTATTAACTAGAGAAATTATTAAATCCGGAAGAGTTGTATTGGGTTCGGTTGCAGGAAAAATAAATTTAAAAGCGGGAAAATATGTCACGGATTCTCTCAGCTTGCCAAGTCCAAAGTTAATTGATGATAATATCCCAACAGGACATTTAAATTATATTGAAAATAATGGAATTTTTATACCGGTTGAAATAAGCGGCTTTGACAGAATTGAAAAAGCATTTTCTTTCCAATTATCCGGTTTGTTACTAGAATCAATTCATAATTCTATTATTAAAGTAAATTTTGTTTCAAGCTGGAAAATGTTTAAAAGTTTTTCGATGCTTGAATTTTTTAATCTCTTAAATAAGAAAAGCCCTGAATTAAATAGATTCAAAAATAAAATTGTAATAATCGGTATTACCGATCCGCAGGTTGCTTCAACATTAAATACCAATTTTAATGATGATTTGCCCGGTTTAGGACTTCATGTCTTTGCCCTGGATAATCTTTTAAATAACAGATCATTAAATTTTTCCTATTTAAATATTTCGAAGATTGTTTTTATAGCAGCATTAATTCTTCTTCTAATTATTTTTAGAAATCAAACGGGAAGCAAATTATTTTTATTTTATGCGATGTCTTTTTTCTCCTTTTTAATAATTTCATTTTTATTATTCGGTTTCTTTTATATCCAGCTTTCATACGCGTTTTTTATAGTTCCTATTTTAATATTATTTGTCGCTGATATCTCTTTAATATTTTTTGAAAGAGAAAAGCAGCTTAAAGGAATAACAAATGAAACAGAAATTTTAAAAAATCTGCTTTCAAAAAAAGAGACCGAATTATCCCATTTACAAAAAGAATTAAACATTGAAGGCGGAAGCGGATCAGAATCTTTAATTGAAAAAATCAAAACATTAAAATCAAAAATAAATAAATTAAAAGAAAAAGAAGAGGACGAAAAAGCAGTCGATTTTTTAAATGAAAATGAAGTAAATAATTTCCATGGCATAGTCTACCGTTCAAAGGTAATGTCAAACATTGTCGATTTAATAAATAGAACTGCACCCGAAGATGCAAGTATTTTAATTTTGGGAGAAAGCGGAACGGGTAAAGCATTAGTCGCAAAAGCCATTCATCAATTAAGTAAAAGAAATAATAATAATTTTGTTGCTGTTAACTGCGGCGCATTATCCGATACTCTTTTGGAAAGTGAATTATTCGGGCATGTTAAAGGAGCTTTTACAGGAGCTATAACAGATAAAGTAGGCAGGTTTGAAGCAGCAAATAACGGTACAATTTTCCTCGATGAGATTGCCGAGACATCCGAAAACTTCCAGGTGAAATTATTAAGGATAATTCAAACCGGTGATTATGAAAAAGTCGGTTCTTCAAAAACATTTCATACCGATGTTAGAATTATTGCCGCAACAAATAAAAATATTGACGCTGAAGTTAAAGAGAAAAAATTCAGGGAGGATTTATATTACCGGATAAATGTAATAAAAATTGAACTGCCCTCTTTACGCGAAAGAAAGGAAGATATCGAGATTATTGCACAACATTTTCTTTTAAAGGAAAACAATAATATTCAGTTTTCCCGGGCAGCTTTAGATGCATTAAATAATTATCAATGGAAAGGAAATGTTAGGGAACTCGAAGGAGTTATTAAACGTGCTGTCATTTTTGCCAAATCATCTCAAAGAAAATTAATTCAGCTTACGGATTTGCCTGAAGAAATTGTAAAGGAATTAAAATTTAATTTTGAAGATCTTGTTTTGGAATCATTAAGGGATAAAAACTTTTCACATTCATCAATTAATGAAACTGCAAAAGAGCTCAGTGTAAACCGTACATTGGTTTCAGAAAATTTCAGAGGTTATGCATTTAAAATTTATGTTGAGAACAATTTTAATCTTAAAACAACTGCGGAAAATATTGCAGGGACAGCAAATGAAGAAGTAATTTCACGGATTAACAACAAATTACAAACTTTTCTAAATAATATAGAAAAAGACTTAAAGAATTTTCCGGATCCTAATTTTGAAGAAATAAAATTAAAGCTTAATTCTAAGTTTAAAAACCTACCCCAAAAATTTCATTTTTATCTCGACAAAATCATAAAATATTTCTTAAATAATCTTAACATTTGATAATATAAAATGTTTATCTAAAATAACTACCGAACTTCACGTTTTTATGCACTTCAACCTTTTTTAATAACCATTTAATATAAATCAATATATAATTGCACCTAATAATAATATGTTCGTTAATGAAAAAGGGAGACATAAATGCTAGGTAAAAATTTAATTTTCTTGCTGGTTTTTTTATTTATTTTAGCCGTTCAGGGCTTTTCTTATGGCAAAAATAAAAATAAAGATTGCGATTCAACGAAAACATGGAATTGGGAAGATTTCAAATCTGAGTTTGAAAAATTCCAAAAGAAAGGGAAACCCGCTTTAAACTTGAGTTACGGATTTTCTAAAATAAATTTAAAAGATTTCAATTCATCTTTCGCAAAACCTAACTTACTCGAATTAAAACTCGGACATTCTTCGGAAAGTCCAATAGATTTTGATGAAATTACAAAGTACAGGTTTACAAACGTATTCTTGAGTTATATCTCTACGGAATTATCAAACAAAAAGGCAACTGATGGATTAAGATCTAACTTATGGCGTTTTGGAGGCAGTTTCAGCAGCGGGTATGGTTACAATTTTGGGGATCAATCTGTGGTTCTTTTTAATTCAGGTTCTTTTAACTGGTCAAGATTAGATTTGAAAGATTTTCCAACGGATGCTAAAGAAAAAGAGAGATTGGACAGATTCAATAATTCTTTTAGATTCGGAACAAGCGTTGAGGGTGGAATCAGATTTAAAATTATTCCGTTAATTGCTCTTGAAGCCGGTTATGAAAGAGCAATAATATTTGAAAGACATCTTTTCTGGAAATGGCTTGGAAGCGAAGTAATTTATTTTGCCGGGCAGGGAGTTCTTGATGCTTTTATTCATGAGATAAAAGACTCATCTCCGATTGCTGTGCCTGTGGTAAGTTTTATACTTAAGAGTGCGCTTTCATACGGCATGTATGAATTACGGCAGGAAAAAATGAACTGGCCTTTTGCTTGTACAGCACCTTTGGCTTATGATCAATTTAAGTTTGGAATCTCATTTACTTTTTAGTTGAAATTAACTAGATGTATTTTCAGCAGGTATTTTTTTCCGAAGAGCGAGACTTATTTCTTTTAATTCATTCATATTAATTATTTTTAATTTTATTAATAGTCCAAAGAATAAAAAGATACTTAATAGAAATACTAAAATTCTTATTGCGATATTTTCATAATTAAATAATATAATGGGAAGGAATGAAATAAGTGAGGGAGAAAATTTTTTTATAACAAATCCAAGATTATGCAGTACCTCCTTATATAAATAACTTATGTAAGCTGAATAAGTTATCGCGCTTAAGATAACAGTTATTGCCAGTCCTATAGCACCTAATCTATCTATAAAAAAAATTCCGGACAGTATAAATACTATTGTAGATAATAAGGAGGAAATAAAATATGGTCTAGGTTTAGAGAGAACAACTGATCTAACAAACCCTAACTGACCAATAATCCATATTGGGGTACTAAATAAGATAATTAATGCAATTGGATAAATATTAACAAACTGATTACCGAGGATTACGGAAATAAGCAGTCCTCCAAATAAATAAAAGGCAGCGATAATAGTAATTAAAACAGGAAGTATGTACCTTAATAGAGTAAAGAGCCAATCAATGCTTTTTTTCTGTTTTCCAGTAACCTGGAATTTTGATGATATAGGAATCAATGTTTCAAAGCCTGTGATCGCTAATCCGTATACTACAAGGAATCCCTGATTAGCCAGATCAAAAAATCCTATCTCACTGTTACTTAAAGAAAAAGATTTAAGAAAAATAGGTCCGATTTGTTGTTGAAATAAAAACAACAAAGTAGGCGTAAAAATTACGATCCCGAATTTTAATTTCGGAATAAACTCTTTAATTACTGGTTTACGAATCTTGAATTTAAAAACCTTTCTAATAGAATAGAATGCATAAAAACTATATAATAAAGGTGTGAGAAAAAGTGAAAATAAGACCCCCGTAAATCCGAAAATTGGATAGAGACTTAAAAATAATATCAAATTAAATACTGTTCTAAATAAATTAACAGAAGTTGCTTTACCTACATAATTTAATCCAAATAAAATCGAAAAAAGGATGCTTGAAAAGACTTCAGAAATTAATGCGAGATAAATAAAAAATATGGGAAAAATCTTATCCTTCAATTGGTTTATTGTAAAAAATAAAATAACACCCGTTAAAGCTAAGATAATTCCAATTATAAATTCAAAGATAAAATAGGCTGAAACTAAACGTTCTATTTTTTGTCTTTCATTGTTGAAAATATATTCAGGAATAAATCTTCCGAATACCCTGGGGATTCCGAAAGTTAAAACCTCGGATGCAAGCATTAATATTGATATTATAAATGCCAATTTACCATAGTTAGCTGCACCCAGCATACGCGGGATAGTAACTATATAAATTGCTAACCCAACTTCGACACAAAGCAGCAAATATGGGGATAAAATCATATGCAAAAG
>CAYUVK010000023.1:9763-54087 GCA_964448105.1 uncultured Ignavibacteriaceae bacterium | reverse complement strand
GGTATATTTTACAGAAAAGGTGTAAATATTACACCAATTTTATTTATCTTTGACAATTACTTCAAAATCAAATATAATATTTACATTTTGCTGTGGCATAATAAATGTTTTTAAATATGCTGAATTAGTTCGCTTGAAAAGTTTTACCAAGAAAATTATTATTTAGCCGATATGGAAGAATACAAAAGAAAAATTCTAGTTGTAGAAGATGAATGTATTGTTGCAGCAGATATAAAAATGACATTAAAAAAATTAAATTATTGTGTTACTTCAACTGTCGATAATGGTGAGGATGCAATTAGAAAAATACCTATTGAGAAACCTGATCTGGTTTTAATGGATATAACATTAAAAGGAAATCTTAACGGGATTGAAACAGCACAGATAATAATAACTCAATATAACATCCCTATAATTTATCTATCGGCTCTAAATGATGAACAAACAATTAACAGAGCACTTGCCACTAAACCTTACGGATATTTAATTAAGCCATTCGCTCCAGTCGAACTTCATACTGCGGTAGAATCAGCTCTTTCGAAAATGCACGTATATTAGTAATAATTATACTGTAAAAGCCTGCTCAACTAAATCCTTCTGCTGCTGCGAAGATATTTTAGCAGAGCCAACAGCTGGACTCGCACTTTCCGGTCTACCGGCGTAAAATAATTTTTGATCTTTGGAAAGATCTGCAGTCAGCCTTGGAATAAGAAAATTCCAGGCTCCCATATTCATTGGTTCTTCCTGGACCCAAACAATTTTTTTTGTATTTGAATAACCTTTTAATATATCTTTAACTTTTTCTTCCTTATAAGGATAGTATTGCTCGATTCTCACAATTGCAACTTTATCATCCAGATTATTTGTTCTTCTATATTTATTAAGATCATAATAAACTTTTCCGCTAGTTAATATAACCCTTTCAATTTTTTTCTTGTTATTTAAAGTGTCATCAATTACTTCCTGGAAAGTTCCCTTTAAAAAATCATCCTTAGGTGATTTGGCTTCGGGATTACGAAGGAGACTTTTTGGCGTCATTATTATTAAAGGTCGTCTTTCTACCCTTTTAATTTGTCGTCGCAATAAATGAAAATATTGAGTTGGGGTCGAGGGATTACAAACCTGCATATTATCTTCTGCACAAAGGATTAGAAATCTCTCAAGTCTTGCACTCGAATGTTCGGGACCCTGCCCTTCATAACCATGCGGTAGCAGCATAACAACACTACTTGGTATATGCCATTTTTCAAAAGATGCAACTATAAAATTATCAATTATTACCTGGGCAGAATTGGCAAAATCACCAAATTGAGCCTCCCAAATAACAAGTGCTAAAGGATCTGCAGTGCTGTAACCATATTCAAAACCAAGTACTGCAGCTTCGGAAAGCAAGCTGTCTAAAGGTTCAATTTTAGCCTGATCCGGGAACATATGATTTAATGCAATGTAGTCTTCACCTGATTGAATGTCAGTTAAAGCTAAATGACGCTGACTAAAAGTACCCCGGACACTATCCTGTCCGCTCAATCTAACCGGAGTTCCTTCATAAAGCAAACTGCCAAATGCAATCGATTCTGCAAAAGCCCAATCAGCTTCAATTTCTCCGTTGATAAAAGTTTTTCTTAAATCTAAAGATTTTTTAAGCTTAGGATGGATTGCAAAATCTTTCGGCATATTTGTCATCCCGGCTACAACCTTTTTTAAAACGTCTTCACTTATGTTTGTATCTTTAACAGGGATTGCAGATTCAATCTTTTCCTTTGAAACTGCTAATGGAATATCTGTATTAAACGAAGTTGCTTTCTTCTTTATTCTATCAAAAGCTTGACTTAAGGTATCAGTAACATTGTTTTGCATTTCTCCAATTTCTTCAGAGCTAAGTTCTTTATTTTTTAACAGTGTATCAGCATATATTTTTCTTACAGAAGGTTGATTTTTAATTTTTTCATAAAGGAGCGGCTGGGTAAATCCCGGTTCATCACCTTCATTATGACCATGTCTTCTATATCCAAATAAATCAATTACTACATCTTTATTAAATTCCTGTTTAAATTCCAAAGCTAACTTGGTTACCAGGAGTGCGGCTTCAGGGTCATCTCCATTAACATGAAATATGGGTGACTGGATCATTTTCGCTACATCAGTTGCATAAACCGACGATCTTGCATCTTCCGGTCCAGTAGTAAAACCAATCTGATTATTAATTATTATGTGAACTGTTCCCCCGGTTCTATAGCCGCTTAATTGTGAAAGGTTTAAAGTTTCTGCAACTATTCCCTGTCCGGAAAATGCTGCATCACCATGAATTAAAACCGACATGATTTTTCTATGACTTTTATTATCACCTAGCCTTGTTTGTTTGGCTCTCGTAATTCCCTCAACAACAGGGTTAACCCATTCCAGGTGGCTGGGGTTTGATACAACCGAAACTATAACAGATTTTCCGTTCCTGGTTTTAAATTCTCCGGCAGCTCCTAAATGATATTTCACATCGCCTGAACCTTGGATTGATTCCGGATCAACAATATCTTCAAATTCAGAAAATATTGAATCATAACTTTTACCTATAATATTTGCTAGAACATTTAACCTGCCTCGATGCGCCATACCGAGCACTGCCTCTTTTATATTTTGATCAGCAGCTAAATTTAAAAGGAAATCCAATACCGGAATTAATGTCTCGGAACCTTCAAGCGAAAATCTTTTATGCCCGATAAACCTGTTATGTATAAAATGTTCAAAAGTTTCCGCAGTGATTAATTCGTTTAATATATTCTTTTTCAATTCATGCGAAAAATTCGGATTATTTTTTACAGGTTCCATTTTTCTTTGAAGCCATTTTTTTTCTTCGGGATTTTGAATATGCATGTATTCAATACCGATATTTTCACAATAAGTTTTTTGAAGGATATCCAGTATTTCTCTTAAAGTTGCAGTCTGGCCTTCAACTAAACCACCGGTTATAAATTCCCTATCGTAATCCCAGAAAGTTAATTTATAGGTTGTCGGATCCAACTCATCATGATAAACGCATTGTTCACCTAATGGATCAAGATTTGCGATCAAATGACCGCGTACACGGTACATATTAATTAGCTGCAGAACCCTTGCTTGTTTCTCTATTTCTTCTGTGTTTGACGATTGACTAAATGCTCCCGGCTGATAATCTGTTTTCCAGGTTAAAGGCTGGTTGGGAATTTTTAATGAACTGAATATGCCTTCATAGAAATCATTATTGCCTAGAAGAAGATCATTGACTTCTTTTAGAAATAACCCGGATTCTGCTCCTTGTATTATTCGATGATCATAGGTACTGGTGATATTCATTACTTTACTGACACCTAGTTTAGAGA
Organism: uncultured Ignavibacteriaceae bacterium; assembly: GCA_964448105.1. Lineage (GTDB taxonomy): Bacteria > Bacteroidota > Ignavibacteria > Ignavibacteriales > Ignavibacteriaceae > CAVQBP01. The sequence goes on along the minus strand of CAYUVK010000023.1, from coordinate 50,734 downwards.
TTGTTGCAGGAGACATAGCCATATATTCAGCAGGATATTGAATTGAACCTGTAGCTATTATTGTTCCCTGCCCTACCATTAATCTTGGTACGGATGTAACCGTCCCAAGAGTTCCTGGATTTGTTAGAGTTATTGTTGTTCCTAAAAACTCTTTGGGATCTATTTGTCCTTGTCTTGAACGCTTTACTAAATCTTCATATGTTTCTACAAATTCAGTAAATTTCATTTTATCTACAATTTTTATGTTGGGAACAATTAAAGAATGTGAACCATCTTTCTTCTCAATATCAATTGCTAAACCAAGATTAATGGATTTCCTTTTTATGATTGCCGGTTTCCCATCGATTATTGAGAAAGCATTATTAAGTACAGGAACTTTAGGAATTGCTTTTATGATTGCCCAGCAAATTATATGTGTAAAAGAGATTTTACCGCTTTGTCTCTTTAACATGTAACGGTTTATAATCATCCTGTTTTCTTCTAATAACTTAACGGGGATTGATCTTTGAGATGTAGCAACAGGTACTGAAAGACTTGAAGTCATATTTTCCAGAATTCTGGCAGAACTTCCAGCAATTATTTGTGTTTCATCATTTTCGCCCGGCTGGGGAAATTCCATATGATTTGTTGAAGAAGTTATTATCGACGCATCTTTGTAATTCTTTTTCCCGTTTCCATTTTTATTACTATCTACATCGCCGAAAAAACTTTTCCATTGTTCGGGAACGGCCGTAGGATTTTCCTGGTATTGTTTATAAAGATATTCCACGAACCAAGTATTTGCCCCAAATTTTTCAAGTTCTTCCTTTTGCTCCTTTGTTAACTCTGTCATTTTAATTCTATTATATTTATTATTAATTGCGTTAAAATTAAGATTCAATTACACATGAATAAAATAAAGAAATCATAATTAAAATAGTATTGAGTACATCAACATATTAACTAAAATAAATCAATAATGGTAGACAATAAAAAATTGGCAAACCTGAGGGGAAAATATTTAAAAAATGAATTAAATAAATCGAATGTAGATAAAGATCCTTTTATACAATTTTCTTTATGGATGGATGATGTTCTTAAATCGGAAATTATTGAACCGAACGCAATGATTCTTGCTACTTCGGATGAAAACAATTTTCCTTCGGCAAGAGTCGTTCTTTTAAAAGAAGTTAGAAGCGGAGAATTCATATTTTATACAAATTATGGAAGTAAAAAAGCCCATGATTTTTCAGTAAATCCAAATGCTGCACTTTTATTTTTTTGGAGGGAATTGGGAAGACAAATAAGAATTTCAGGGATAGTATCAAAAATAACAGAAGAAGAATCAGCAAAATATTTTGCTACAAGACCATATGAAAGTCAGATTGGTGCATGGGCTTCAAAACAAAGCAGTATAATTCCAAATAGAAAATTTCTTGAAGATAAGTTTGAAGAAATGAAGAAAAAATATAAAGAGAAAGCCCCTCTTCCACCTTTTTGGGGCGGATATAAATTAATCCCGTTTAAATTTGAATTCTGGCAAGGAAGACAAAATCGCCTGCATGATAGAATTGCTTATATCAAAAATGATAATGATTGGAAGATTGCAAGGTTATCCCCTTAAAAACAAAGACTGATATTTTATTAAAGAAAACTCTCTAATAAATAGATAATTAATCTCTCTGGAAAATTACACTATTTAATTGAACCCCGGCCGATAATTGCTCTTGCTTTTTCTTGTTGATTCGGAAATAATTCAATAGGTACTGCTGGTTTACCTAAGGCTTTAAAAACCATATGGCGGGCACAATTTTCAAAATCCCCTTTGCAATAATTTCTTTTATACAAATCCGACATGACGGGCATGCTTTGCATTTTATCATTGAAAAAAAGACAAGTTTCTAAACATTCACAAACAGTCATAATAAACTCCTTTTAATTTTAGAAACCTGAAATTCTAATTAATTATTTACCGATCGATGATTAAATACTAGGAAGCTCAACCCTTAACAAATAGACATATCAAATTAAATGATTTATACGCTTTTTTACGACTTTTAATAATAAGAATCATAGTAATTACCATTATAACGAAATTATAAAATTAAACATTCAGTAAAATAATTTTTAAATTTTCCCAAAATTGAAAATATTTAAAGAGAATTATTGCATTTCTGATACAAATCATCTCTATGTTTATTATTTATAAGAGTTTACGGAATTATTTTTTTTGGCTTTCTTTTTGATTGAGTCTTGCGATTTGAATTTTTATCCATCAAACTAAAATATCTTTAAAATGTATAAGATAATCTCAGCAGAATTTCTTGCACCAAGTATAAAAAAATTTATAATTGAAGCACCAAAAATTTCTAAGAAAAGAAAAGCCGGTCAGTTTGTAATTATAAGAGTCAATGATCATGGTGAAAGAATACCTTTAACAATTGCTGACTCTAATATAGAAGAAGGTACCATCACAATAATTGTACAGGGAATCGGTAAAACCACTAAAGAATTAAATGGGCTTAACTCGGGGGATTTTATTCATGATGTAGTTGGTCCTCTCGGAAAACCTTCTCATATAGAACATTTTGGAACCGCAGTATCAATTGGTGGTGGAGTCGGAACTGCAATTGCATATCCTACTGCAGTAGCACTAAAACAAGCAGGAAATCATACTATTTCAATTATCGGCGGAAGATCAAAGGAATTCGTAATCCTTGAAGATGAAATGAAAAAAGTTTGCGACGAGGTTTTTCCAACTACTGATGACGGAAGCTATGGTTTTCATGGATTTGTAACTCAAAAATTAAAAGAATTAATTGATGTAAAAAGAAAAATAGATTTTGTTCTTGCGATAGGTCCAATCCCAATGATGAAGGCTGTTGCAGAAGTAACTAGACCGCATAGAATAAAAACAGTCGTAAGTTTAAACCCTATTATGGTAGACGGAACCGGAATGTGCGGCGGATGCCGGGCAACTGTTGATAACAAGACAGTCTTTGTTTGTGTCGATGGCCCTGAATTCGATGCTCACAAAGTAGATTTTGATACCCTCGCAAGAAGAAACAGAACATATAATGTTTTCGAAAAAGAAGCACTCGATCATTTTTGCAATATTGATTCAATGTTTCAAAATGGCTTAAAGCAAAATGCACTATAATATATAGGACTTTGGTTATGGAAAAATTATCTAATAAAGAAAGAATGAAAATACAAAGGCAAGCTATGCCAGAGCAGGATGGACTTTTACGAAGAAAAAATTTTGATGAAGTAAACCTGGGACTTACGGAAGAATTAGCATTGCTTGAAGCACAAAGATGCATTCAATGTCCAAAGCCGATTTGTGTTGAAGGATGTCCGGTAGGTGTAAAAATTGGTGAATTTATTTCTTTGGTTTCCGAAGGTAAATATGTTGAAGCCGCAGCAAAAATTAAAGAAGATAATATGCTACCTGCAATCTGCGGAAGAGTTTGCCCGCAGGAAGAGCAATGTGAAGTTAAATGTGTCGTGGGAAAGAAAAATGAACCTGTTGCCATCGGAAGATTGGAAAGATTTGTTGCAGATTATGAAAGAGAAAAAGTAGGTTTGCAAAAACCGGAATTAAAACCGAAAACCGGTCGCAAAGTTGCAATTATAGGAAGTGGTCCAGCCGGTTTAAGCTGTGCTGCAGATTTAATTCAAATGGGTCATGATGTTACTGTTTTTGAAGCCCTCCATGAGCTTGGCGGAGTTTTAATATACGGCATCCCCGAATTTCGTTTACCTAAAGAAATTGTTAAGATAGAAATCAACTCTTTGAAAGAAATGGGAGTAGAATTTAAAACCAACGCGGTAATTGGATTTACCGACACACTTGATGAATTACTTCAAAATGGTTATGATGCTGCATTTATTGCTGTTGGAGCAGGACTGCCTTATTTCTTAAATATTGAAGGAGAAAATCTTAACGGTGTTTATTCATCAAATGAATTTTTAACAAGAGTAAATTTAATGAAGGCATATAAATTCCCAGAATTCGATACACCGGTTTTTAATTGTAAAGATAAAAATGTTTCAGTATTTGGTGGTGGAAATACTGCAATGGATGCAGTTAGAACTTCTAAACGTCTGGGTGCAAAAAATGCTTATATTATTTATAGAAGATCTGAAGTTGAAATGCCTGCAAGAAAAGAAGAAGTCCATCATGCGAAACAGGAAGGAATTGAATTTAAGTTTCTATCAAATCCATTAAAATTTATCGGTGATAAAGACGGGTGGCTGAATCAAGTGGAATTACAAAAAATGGAACTCGGTGAACCTGATGCATCCGGAAGAAGACGCCCGGTTCCTATTCCCGGATCAGAATATACCATTAATGTTGATATGGCGGTGATTGCTATTGGCAACGGCTCTAACCCGATTATTCAAAAAACAACTCCGGATTTGCAATTCAACAAGTGGGGAAATATCATTGTTGATGAAGCAACTATGAAAACGTCAAAAGAAGGAGTTTTTGCGGGTGGTGATATCGTGACAGGCGGTGCCACAGTTATCCTTGCAATGGGTGCGGGCCGGAAAGCCGCAAAAGCTATTGATGAATACCTAAAATTATCAGCAAATTAATTTGTTAGGATCGTATTTTAGAATTTAATTTCTACCAAATTAAGAAAGTTAATCTCTTCCTTAAAGTAATTAAAAATTAAATCGACAGATTGCCTTTGTCCTTCCCATGCAAGCATCTTTTTGGTTTCTATCGGATTTACCCATTTAAATTCACAATGCTCCTCGCTAATTACAACATTAGATGATGTTTTAAATTTAGCGGCAAAGACCGGCAATAGCATCATATTATCATTTTCATGTGAATAAAAAGAATCAACTTTTGGTACGACCCAAAGCTTTTCAGGTATTATACCTGTTTCTTCTTGTATTTCTCTTAGAGCGGTTTGATAAGCTTTTTCACCCTTCTTTATTTTCCCGTTTACCATCTGCCATAAACCAGGATAAATTACCCTATCCGACCTTTTCAAAAGCAAGAATTCTAGAGCATTATCAACTTCTCTAAAAATATGTGCTTCTATCATTTTGGATATTATTTTCATTTTAAACTTTTCATTCTTCTTGAACTCGAGCCAGGCTTCGCCGAAGCTTCGCCTGGCAGGCTTACACTTGGACTTAAAAATAAGCTCTTACTTCTGCTCTAGCTGTATGAACAATAGGACTCCCAGCCAAAGCTCTTCCATCATAGCTTAATGTTGATTGTAAATTAGTTGAAATTCTATAATCGAAATTTATGCTTAAAAAATAATTTTTACCAATCTGATTACCTTCTGTAATCTCAAATGGAATAACATTCTCTGTAGTATTTGCTGAAAGTTCATCCCTTTCAATTTCAATATTTAACCTGCCTTGTGCAGCGAAAGATAAATTAAATCTTAAAGTCTGTGAATTAATATCTATTATCGTTGGATTTGCAGGATAATCATCTTCACTTCTTCCGGCTTTAATCTTAAAACCAACTTCTATATTTCTCTCCGGGCGATAAGAAAAATCGGAAGTAATATTATTATTTGTAATTAACCTTTTTCTATTTGATGTCGGGGGAGCATAAACATTATCGGTTTCATTTACAAGATCAGTCTGGTTACTCATTTCCTCTATCATCCTGAAATTAATCCTCAGACTTCTTTCTCTGTTAAAAGCACGTTCGACTCCACCGCTGAATTGGTTAAGACTTTTCATTTGTGAATATCTAAAGCGAAGAGAAAAATCAGGATCATTTTCAAAGAAAAAAGCATCCTGCTGGATAAAGTTAGAGCCGGAAATAGTCTTATCTTCATTTTGGAAATAAGATAAATGTAAAAGATAGATTTTACTGTAATCCTGTTCCGTACTGTTTTCTTCTATCCTCCATAAAGTCTCCGTAGATAAAGGCGAAAGGATTTTCCAGGCAGTAGAAGATTTATCAAACATCTTAGCAAATTCAAATCTCCATTTTGTGCTGGTTTTTAAATTAATAACAGGATATAATTTATCAGTAGGAACAGTTACTTCTATATAATCACCGTCATAAATAGTTGGTTCAAATTCATTTTCATCTGCAACACCATTATTATTAAGATCTCCCAAATATTTAAAATTACCTGTCCCCTGCTGCACTTTAACAAATACTTTTTCAAGCTTAGCGGATTTTTGTGTTGAAACTTCATAATAAAGATTACCTTTAGCAGGTTCCCACAAATTTAATTTTGTTTGAGATCGAATCAATATTGTTTCGTTGTTTAGTAAACCCTGCTCTTTAAATGCTTCTTTATATTTTTTTATTCTATATGTGAAGTCCAGAGTAGAGTTTACCTGCTTGATACCATTGTAGCTTAATTGATAAAATTGTGCTATTGATTTTGATTCATCAAACATAATTCCGTTTATTGGTAAATAATCTTCTCTTAATGAATATTTTGCAGATAGATTAATACCGCCTAAATCAACAAGATCTAAGAAAGGATCTATTTCATAGTATTTTAAACTGCTGGATAACAATGAGTCTTTTGGGCTCAACTTATCCCTTTTGTTTTCAGCTAAAAATTCCACACCGGGTTTTAATTTCCATAATTTATAAAACCCGCTGCCGCTTTGTCTTAACCAGCTGCTTCTTAAAGATAAATTTCTTGATTGGACATAATCATAGTTATAATTTACCTGGAAATTCTTATTATTTGAAAAATTTAGAGTATTATTGAATCTATCCGAGTTAAAATCGTTTCCTCTTTTTAAAAACCCTCCCATTGCATTAATATTTAATAACTCTATTGGAATTAAATTCAAATTAATTTCCCTTAATTCTTCATCAACATTTTCCTCGGAAGATGTAATATTATAGTACCTATTAAATTCAACTTCATTAATTCTATCGAGTGAGGTAAATTTATTTTGAACAAATCTATCTTTATAAGATAAACCTGCTTTACCCAAACTTAAACTTCCAATATCAATCTTTTGCGGATTTATTTTAAGAAAAATATTCCGGGCATAACCATAATTATTTCCATCGTCAATGCTTGAGAATCTATTTTGATCCCAGAGACTCCCGGCATATTCCAGGTTAAGAGTAATATCTTTTGCAGGATTCAGATCGACAACAATATTTGCCAGTTGTTTTAATTGAGGAAGCGGTAAAAAAACTAATGGAAGATATGTTCCGTTCCCTTTTCCAACAAACTGAAAATTTCCCAATGACTCTCTATTATAATCCCCCGCTCCATCGCCGACAAAACTGAATGAAACATTATAAATTGCACTTGGATTACCCGGATCATAACGGTAGTAAGTGATTGAATCTTTGTTTATAACAGTATCAACTTTGACATAAAGCCCTCGAACGATACCCAACGAATCCGGTGTTGCTAATGAAATTCCTGATTTAACCGCTTTGTTTCTATCATCACCCGCAGCAGCAAGTATTTTCTTATCATCTTCGGATAATGAAATATCAACCGGGGCATCCTGGTTATCTCCTTCTCTCATATATTGAAATTGAACACCCAAAGCATCATTCAATAACTTTGATTGAACACCAGTGGCAAAAAAATTTCTTGAATAGTTCCTATCGGAATATTCAAAATCTACCGAGATTCTGCTGTATGAGGTAATTAACCTTTTGGGAGTAAAAGTGATTTGTGCATTTGAATAATCAATAGTATAATCATTTCCTTCTCCCCTTTTCATTTCTATTCCATCCAGATATACTTTTTCGGTTCCGGCTAAAACTATAATATCTCTTTCACTATTTATTCCCGATAAAATATAAGGTCCCTGAACTCCGTCAATACCGTTAAAATTGTTTGTAGTAAATTTTCCTCTTGAACTTGCAATAGCTAAATAACCGTTATTATTTTTAAAATTAAATTCTCCAAGCAATCCTTGTAATTTCCTATCTATAACTCCAAACTCTCCCTGCTTCCTTTGTAATTGGTAATCTCCAAAGGTTCCTGAAGCATTGGGATGTTTTATTTGAATAAATACTTTATCCAATTCATCTAATCTTTCAGTATTTCCTTCAGGTTGAATGGGAGTGTTTTCATCAGTTAAAGCCGCAACCACTTCAATATCATCGGATAACCTTCCCGAAAGCTGTAGCCGGAGACCGCTGTTTAATGAAAAATCTTGATTGGTTCCCACGGTAAAACCTCTAACTAAAGTACCGCTTTTTTCAATGTTGCTGCCGAAAATAGATTCTGCTGAAATGCCTTCCTGTTCAACCGTAGACACTCTGACCGTATCGCCGGACTCTTTATTGTATTTAATTACCAGGCTTCGGTTTTTATAATTCTTTTTTAATCCAATCTTATAGGATTTATATGTAACATAAAGTGTATCAAAAATTGAGTATGCTAAAGAATCAGAAAGCCTGAAAGAATTAGTCTCATAAGAAAAAAGGTAATCTTTACTAGTTAAAATTTTATTTCTTAGCCTAATAATTTCGGAGTTGGGTACTATGGAAACATGCGCTAAAGAATAGTAATTATCGAAATTAATAGGTATTGTATCTGTCACTATTGTGGAATAAAATTTAATTTGTGCCAGAGAGATGGATTGCACTAAAAGGAACAAAACAATTAATAGCTTAGACTTTAATTCCAAAAGATGAAACTGGTTTTGTGATTTGGAAATCTAAAGTTATGAACCACTTTTATCAAGTCTATATTGTTTCGATGATTATTACAAGACTATTTGAGAAGAATGTTGCAACAATTATTTAAATATATTACAGTTAAATAAATTTCACACTATGTTTAAAATTATTGAAAAAGTGGAACCTTCTCCTTTTTTACTTTTTACTTTTAACTCGGCATTATTTAATTCGGTATATTTTTTTGTTAACGCCAAGCCTAAACCGGTTCCTTCAAATTTCCTGGTATAACCGCCGTCTTCCTGCGAAAAAGGTTGGAATAACTTTTTAACATAAGTTTCAGACATCCCGATACCGGTATCTTTTATATCAATAGAAACTTTATTATCAATTTTGTTTACAGAAATTTCAACGGAACCCTTATCGGTATATTTTATTGCATTATCAATCAAATTCTGAAATGCTTGAGTTATTGTATATTCATCTGCAGAAACTTCAGGTAAATCGGTAATTATATTAAAAATTAAATCTATATTTTTTCTTTTTGCTGTGGGCATAAATTCATTTACAAGATTTTGCAAAATCGGGTTTAAATCTAAAGATTTAATATTAATATCCTGCTTGCCTGTTTGCAGTAATGACATATTTAAGATAAGGTCTATCGTTCGTAAAAGGCGTTTCCCGCTATGATTAATTGCCTCGAATGCATCTTCAAATTCATTATCAGTTTTTTCATGCAACTCTTCCCTAATCATATAGTTATAACTAAGAATTATATTTAAAGGACTCCTAATCTCATGCGATACCTGTGCAAGGAAATTCGATTTTAATTTATCTGATTCTTCTGCTTTTTCTTTGGCAACTATTAACTTTTCTTCAGTTAATTTCATTTCATGTATATCACTCACCGTACCGTAAGTGCCAAGAATATTTTTATTTTCATCATAAGTCATCCTTGCATTCAATTCTACCCATCTATATTGATTGTTTTTAGTTTTAAACCTAGTTATAAATCTTGTAAAAGGTTTTTTCTGATATATAATATTTACAAACTGGTCAACACAATATTTTTTATCATTACTGGGAACATAATCAAGAATATTTTTCCCGACTGTTTCTTCATTTGTGTAACCGGTTATCTCTGTCCAGAAAGGATTTATAAATGTAATGTTTCCTTCTGCATCGGTTTGAAATATCGCTTCCCTCACTTGTTCAACTACCGATCTATATTTTTTTTCACTTTTTTCAAGAATCTTTCTTGCTTCTATATTTTCAGTTATATCACTAATAGCACCGATTGTACCTATTATTTCTCCCCGGCTATTTTTATACGGCGAACCGCTTATACATACCCAAAGTTTGTTTTTATCTTTTTTTAAAATCTCAATCTCATATTTATCCGACATACCTGAATACCTTTGCTTGGTTTTATCAAGGATTTTTCCCCAATCTTTTGAAGCGAAAAAAAGATTGTGGGCAGAGCTGCCGATTATTTCTTCCAAAGAATAACCGGTCATTTCACACAATCTTTTGTTTGCAAAGATAACATGATCATTAATGTCTGATATTATAACAGCTTCAGTTAAGCTTTCAACCAAGTTTTTATAAAGCTCTTTCTCTCTATGAAATTTTTCTTCGGTTTTTTTTAATGAATCAATATCAAAACAGGAACCTGTAAAACCGGAAAAATCCCCTTTTTCAGAATAAATAGGAACCCCTTTTTCAAATATCCAATGATATTGATTGTCATATCGCCTTAGCCTGTATTCGATAGTATATTCCTTTTTTTCGCTAAAATTCTTTTTAAAAGTATTATAGCAATATTCAAAATCGGCGGGATGAATACTTTTTGTCCATCCATCACCTTTCTCCTGTTCTAGAGTTCTTCCTGTAAAATCCAGCCACGGTTTATTAAAATAAATTATACTACCTTTTGGATCGGCAATCCAAATCATAAATGGAGCGGAATTAGCTAAGTTTGTAAATATATTCTTATCTGAAAATAAATTAGAACCTTGAATTATTTTTTCACCGGATTTATTTTTATTAATTTTCATATTTCAATAATATTTTTAAGTATCTGTATAAAGATACTTATAGCTTTGTTTTAATTCTATACTAAGCTCAATGGGCAGGAACAAATTAATCTTATTGAATGGTTTTTGCGAGAGGTAGTGTAAAAATAATACTGGTACCTTTATTGATTTCGCTTCTAACTTCAATCTTTCCTTCATTTTTTTCTACGAATTCTTTAGTTAATAATAATCCCAGACCGGTTCCCATTTCATTATTTGTCCCCTGTGTAATTTTCTTTACATCCAAAACAAATAATTTATTGAGTGATTCATTATCCATCCCTATGCCTTTATCTTCAATAGATATTTTTACAAAACCATCATCCTTATTTGCAGAAACTTCAATAATACCATTTATATCCGAATATTTTATTGCATTAGTTAAAATATTTAAAAATATTGAATTTAACATATTATGATCTGCGTAAACCAATACTTCTTTGTTTACATAATTAACTATTTTGATCAATTTCTTATCCATTATACTTTTTAATATGCTGATATTATCTTGAACTATATTATGCAAAGAGAGATTCTGCGGATTGAAATCAATATCTTTTATTTGAATTCGGGAAAACTGAATTAAATTATTTAACAGACTATAGATTTGCTTACTTGAAAAATGTAAAGACGAAATATAGAGTTCGATATCTTCAGGGCTTAATTCTTTATATTCATTCTTCAATATTTCTGAAAAACCAATAACCGAATCGAGAGGATCCCTTAAATTAAAGGATATTATTCTATAAAATTGGTCTTTCTTTTCATTTAAATCTTCCAACTCTTTTGCAAGAAGCCGATATTTCTTTTCACTAGCGATAAGCTTTTCTTCCATCTTATTTTTATAAATTGCCATTTCAATTGTAGAAAGTAAAACTTTTTCTTCAAAAGGTTTTAAGATATATCCATAAGGTTCGGTTACTTTCGCACTCTTTAATGTTTCAGTATCGGCATATGCCGTTAAATAAATGACGGGAACATTCATAATTCCTTTAATCCTTGCTGCAGCCTCAACACCGGTTATAGGGCCATTCAGCATAATATCCATAATTATAAGATCAGGTTTATCAGCTATTGCTTGTTTAATTGCTTTTTCCCCTGATGCAACGATATCCAAAACATCATAGTTGAGATTTAAAAGCATACGTTTCAGATCAAAAGCCACAATACTTTCGTCTTCAACAATTAAAATTTTTGCTTTTCTCTCCTCCATACAAGCTCCAAAAATTTATTTTATGTCTAATTTATTTAGCAATTGGAAATGAAAATACAAATGAAGTTCCTTCGTTTAATTTGCTTTTTACTTTTATATGACCACCATTTTTTTCAACAAATTCTTTTACCAATAATAGTCCAAGTCCTGTTCCATATTCTTTCTCGGTACCAGGCATTGAATGCACATGCCCCTTGAAAATTTTCTTTAAATCATTCTTGCCGATTCCTACCCCTGTATCTTCAATATATACTTCAATTTGATGCGGTTCATTAAAGAATGAAATTATTTTAGTATAAATTCTTATCTCGCCTCCTCTTTTTGTAAACTTTATACTATTTGAAATCAAATTCTGCAGTATAGAATTCAACATATCTTCATCAACAAGAACTTCTGCATCCTGATCAATATCCAAAAGAAGATTTAGTTGTTTTTTAAGAACGTTTCCTTTAAGCATTTTTAAGCTTTTCTGTATAGCTCTTTTTAAACTGATTTTAACCGGGTTAAATTCAAATGTCCCCATCTGGAACCGGGAAAATTGAAGAAGGTTTGAAGTCATACCGTATAAACTTTTTGATGTTTCATTGATAACTTTTAAATACTCTTTAATCTCTTCTTGTGTGAGAGAATCATATTCATTTGTTAAGATCTCAGAAAAGCCGAGAAGTGAATTGAACGGACTTCTTAAATCATGAGAAATTAAAGAAAACAATTTATCCTTTGATGCATTAATTTCTCTAAGTTCATCGATCATTTTATCTCTTTCTTCTTCAACTTTCTTACGTTCTATCGCCCTAGAAATTGAATACGAGATAACCTCCAAAATTTCTTTTTCTTTTTCGGTATAAGTGCTCCCTTTTTCATAGTCTTGTACAACAAGAACACCAATAGTATTATCCTGAATTTTTAATGGAATTCCCAACCAAATCATAGATGGGGTTCCAACCATCTCAGCCTTGCCCTCTTTAACCAGTTTATCATCCGTTTTCTTATCAATTAAAGCGGATTTCCCTGTTTTCAAAACATATTCAGTTAATCCTCTTCCGAATTTTTTGGGAGGTGCTTCACTATCTATCTGATCAATAAAATAAGGGAAAGTCAAAGTATCAGTCTCTTGATTGTATAAGGAAATATAGAAATTATCAGCAGGCATTAATTTTTTTACAGAATCATGGATAAACTTATAAAATTCCTGCAAATTAGCTTCCGTATTTGATTCTTCCAAAATTTCTAAAATGATATGCTGTACCTTTTCCTGCTTTTTTCTGAGAGTAATATCCAAACCGGAATAAAGGGTGAAAAGTAGTTCATCTTTTTCACCTTTTTCATCTTTTTTATACCAACTAATTATTTTTTCTTCACCTGATTTGTTGACTATTAATATCTCAATAATATTTCGATTATTCTCCTTACTTTTTTTATCATCATGAATTAAATCAGAAATTTGTTTTCCTATTATTTCTTTTTTTGAATAATCGAGAAAAGCAAGTCCTTTTTCATTTATAAAAGTAATTTTATTATTGTTATCCGTTATAATAAATATAATTTCTGCAAGATTGAGAATAGAGTTAAGACTGTTTTTTTCGTTATATAAATTAGATATCAATTCATTTAGTTCTGTTATTTCTACCAAAACACCAATACTGTAATTTATTTTATTCTCTTTGGCTCGGCTTAAAAACGATATGTCCTCGACCCATTTGGGTTCTTTATTTTTACTTTCTATCAAATAATTCAAGATATGCTCTTCAATAATTTCTTTATCAGAATCAATTTTATAATTGGATTTTTCATCCTTCACTATTTTTTTGACAATGCTTGAAAAACCTTTTTCATTAATTTCATCTTTGCTAAAACCGGTTAACTTTAAAATCGAATCACTCATATAATCATATTTCATAGTAGTAAAATCAAATTTATAAAAAACACTATTCTTATTTATAAGAAGGTGATTCAATTGTTCTGAAGAGTCTACAACAGCTTTTAAAATCTTGCCTTTAATTTTTTCTTTATACATATATTTAATCAGTAATTAATTTGAGCATTTATCAAATTTAACAAAATTTTTTAACAACCCTAAGTGTATTTTTTAATACTTTAAAGAAGACATCTTCACCCATTACTTTTGGTACAACTTGTAATCATTGAATCCATAAAGAATCAAATATAGATTTACCAATTTCTTTTTGATTTTTGTTAAGTGAAGGTATAATATTTTTTGTATTAATAAGTGTTTACAAATATAGAAATAAAAATTTTCAATATGTTTAAAAATTTAAAACCCACTCGTAAAATTTTAACTAATTATTTATTTATCCATAATAAAATTAGAAATTCTTTTGAATTTATTTTCTTGACAATTTTAACCATAATCCTTATTTTTATGTAGATTAAATCTAAATAATAATCGTTATCGGCGGAAAAAATGAGAACAGCATCGGAATTAAAATTCGGAGAAAAGGTGATAATCACTCATGTAGATGAAAACCATCCTTCGTCAAGAAGAATTTTAGAAGTGGGATTTACTCCTGGACAGGAAATCGAATTAATGAATAAATCAATTTTCAATGATCCATTGGCTTTTTCGGTCCGTGGGACGCTAATTGCGATAAGGAAAAATGAAGCAGACTGTATAATAGTAACATGAACCCCCATGTTTTAGATAAGGTTCCTCTCATCACTTTAGTAGGACCTCCAAATTCAGGGAAAACTACTCTTTTTAATTATCTTTGCGGAAAGAATCTTAAAACAGTAAATTATCCCGGCGCGACTGTTGAATATTCGATTGCACAGCTTAATGAAAAATATAATTTAAAAGGGGAAGTTTTAGATTCACCCGGAATAGTGAGTCTGCATCCGAACTCTCCTGATGAACATATTGCTATTGACTCATTGTATTCGCATCCCAAGTATGGTATGGCTGATGTAGTATTGGTAACGATTGATTCAAGCCAGATATCCCGTCATCTCTTGCTTGCAAAACAGCTGATTGATTCAGGATTTAACCTTATTATTGTGCTCACTATGATTGATATACTTAACAAGCGAGGTTTGGAAATCTCTGATGAGCAGTTGTCAAAAGAAATGAATTGCAGTGTTGTTTCAATTGACGGCAGAACAGGAAAAGGCATCGATAAATTGATTAATGTTGTAGAATCAAATCTAGACAAGGTTAAGCTTAATAAGAAAAAAAATCCGGTTAAACCTAACGGAGAACTAAAGTTCAATTCGATTTTAGACTCTTACAAGTTAATTGAATCTATTGAGAAAAAAGTAATTCATGAAAATTCGGGAAACCATCAAAACATAAATATTGAAGCTGCAAACAAACGAATAAGAGTTTTAAATAGTTTTATAAAAAACAACAGCAATTCAGATCTATTAACTTATAAAACAGACAAGATTTTACTCCATAAATTTTGGGGACTTTTCTTTTTCTTTATAATTATGTCTCTTACCTTCACATCTATATTTTGGCTGGCGGAACCTGTAATGAATCTTGTCGATATATTATTTACTTTTTTATCTGCCCAGGCTGTAAACATTTTGGGAAATAACTGGTTTGGAGATTTAATATCGGATGGTTTAATTAGCGGCACAGGTTCGGTAATGGTATTTGTCCCGCAGATTCTAATTCTATTTTTAATATTAGGTCTTCTTGAAGATTCGGGCTATTTAGCGCGCGGTGCTATGCTTATAGATAGACCGCTTTCCAAAATAGGTTTAAACGGAAAATCTTTTGTACCAATGCTTTCTGGATTTGCATGCGCAATTCCTGCAATTATGGCGGCACGAACAATTTCAAATAAAAGAGAAAGATTTTTAACCATTTTTATAATCCCTCTTTTAAGCTGCAGTGCCAGGCTTCCAGTGTATGCATTACTTATAGCTTTTTTGATTCCGGCTGATAAAGCTTGGATCGGGGGATTAATCCTTGCCACCATTTATGTATTTAGTATATCCAGTTCTGTAATTGTAGCTGCAATAATGAACAAATTTAAACACAAGCTTGTAAAAGAAGAAGATAATTCTTCATTTATATTGGAACTTCCTGCATACCGAAAACCAAAGTTGAAAGTTGTTTTAAATAATTCTATTACTAGTTCAAAGATATATTTGAAAAGAGCAGGCCCTATTATCTTAATATTTGCACTCATACTTTGGTTTTTAACATATTTCCCCAATTACAATCCAAAGATTGAAACACAGGATTTGACCCAAGAGCAAATTAAACAAGAAATAAGTTCTGAAAGATTATCAACATCCTATGCCTCCGATTTAGGAAAGATTATCCAGCCTATTATGACCCCCGTTGGAATGGATTGGCGGGTAGGAGTTTCTTTAATTGCTGCTTTTACGGCAAGAGAAGTATTTGTAAGCTCAATGGCCCTGATATTCAAAGTCACATCGGATAATCAAAATGATCTGCAAGCTTCTTTACTTGATGCGATGAGAAAAGCCGAAATCGGAAATACCGGGGAGAAACTATTTACTACCGCAACAATAGCAGGGTTAATTATATTCTTTGTTTTTGCTCTTCAATGCTTATCGACAGTCGCGATATCAAAGAAAGAAACCGGCGGATGGAGAATACCTATTCTACAAGTTTTAATTTTCACTTTCACTGCCTACATACTGATGTTTATTACAGTTAATGGATTAAGAGCCCTGGGCATTTCATAAAAATTTGTTTTTGGTGCAAAAAATTAAGTTTCACGCATAACTTTCTCAATGTGTATTTTGTATCATATCCTTTTCTTACCTAAAAATTTATATTTAATAAAAATGTTATAGAACTCTTGATAAATCTTTCGATAAAATTTAATATTTAAGATAGGAATGATCAAAATGAATATTATATATAATAAAAACAAACACGACAAACTGGGTTTATTTTATAACGTTTTTCTTCTCCTAATAGTAATCTTATTATTTGTCTTTTATTTTTGATTTCCTTTTAGTCCGGCATTTAACTTTGGCTTACAATTAGACCTCTTTAAATAAAGAGAAACCATTTATTAATAATTAAAATACCTTATACAATAAGTTTATCAGATTTAACCCTCGGACTCAACCGCTTTTGCGTGCACATCGGTTTTTTTTGTTATTTTGTTCGCATTTATTTGTAAAGAACTTTTAACACCCGTTTTAGATAGTTGGAAATCGTTAATAGATACAGTATCACAAACAAATCCGTTAGATATTGCTCGGGAAATACAATTATCAACATCTGCACGCGCTTCTTTTTCGGAGTTGAATGATTTATTTGTTTCAGCCTGGTAAACTCCATTATTATCACTTACCAAACTCATTGTACCATTACTACCTTTATAAAAAATACAAATCATAGCAGGATTGCTTCTATCTTGATGAATTGGCTCCCCATACTTTTTAATAATCTCCGAAAGGTTTTTGCCAATTAAATTTTGAACATTAATATCCTGTGCAATCAGTCTGGCAGAAAATAAATATAATAGAAACAAAACAAGATAAAATATTTTAGTTATTTTCATTTTTTGCCCCTCTAATGATTAATAAAAAAACGAATCTCTTAAAAAACAGTATAAAATTTGGAATGGTTAAGAATAGACTCTTAAAAAATATTTGATGTGTTTTCCCAATTTTCATTTTAGCCTTTCACAGCCAAAATTATATTGTAATATTACAATTAATTTGAATTATTTTCAATTCAGAATATTTTAAATGAAAGTTTCTTAATAATTTGGTAAGAATTAGAGAATAGTTGAAATAAAGTATCTTTTTAAAATTTTTAATTGGATATTAAACCGCTCTTAATCAAAAAAACTTAGTTGATTTGAAGACGAGACTATTGAATCAAAGGACTTACCCAGAAGTACTAACACTGAATCGGCAATTGGCTTCAATTGTTTTTCTATGTAATGCTGATAATCAATATCTTCAGGATTCAGTTCAATCGGAATAGGGCCTCTCTTTGTAATCAAATATTGAATAGAGCCGATATTTTTGTCAATCATTTTGGCAGCTCTAACCTGTGGAGGGATATTCTTAACATAATCTTCCAAACTCTTTCTCAACCTTTTTTGATAAATCAATTTATTATCAAAAAAACCTTCATTAACTTTTTGAACAATTGCTTTTATCCAATCTGTCACATCTTCATCATAAAATATTCTCTGGTACAGTTCAACCTGAAATTCTTTAGCTAGTTTAGTCCAGTCGGATCTTACAAACTCCATACCTATAAATTCCAAAGTTTCTTTTCCATCTTTCAATAATAATCCTGCATATCTTTTTTTTGCCCCTGTTTCGCCCCCTCTTGCAGGAGTAATTATGAATTTTTTATAATACTTCTCGTATTCCAATTCTAAGAAAGACTTTAATCCAAAGTCATTTGAGATTTTTTCTGTCCAATAAGAATTTAAATTTGCAGCGATTTTTTCACCATTAATCCGCTCAATCCTTCCAGGTGATGGATTTAATTTTACAAATAATGAATCCGTATCGCCATAAATGACTATATAACCTTCTCTTTCTAATTTTTCTTTGCTGCCAAGTAATAACCAATGACCTGTACTTGTAATTGCAGCTGGTAGATTATGATGATAGAACCTGCATCCGTAAGAGCCCATCACACCATAAAAACTATTCATTAGAATTTTAATTGCCTGGGAAAGGTATTTATCTTTGTTTTTCTTAGCATCTGTTCTTTGCTCCATTAGTTTTCCAATAAATTCCGGTAGAATATTTTCAGTAAGAGAAAATTTAAAACCCCCTGGGGTCGCAATGGTATTTATTTCATTCTTTAAAATAGACAAAGGATCAATTTTAAATGTTTGAATTATCGATGGATAAAGTGATTTGAAATCAAGAACAATAACATCATTATATATTCCGGGCTTCGGATCAATTACATATCCCCCTGCTGCCGGTGAAGCCTCTTCGATATCTTTAATATTTGGAGCAACAAAACCTGCCTTATGTAATTTAGGAAGATAAAAATGATCGAATGCTGCAGTCATCATTCCCAATTGATCCATGAATAGTCCTGATATTTTACTTCTCTTCGCACTTAAATCAATTAACCCCGTTTTCTTAAAAATATCGGTAACAAGTACTGCATCATTTAAATTATATTCAGCGAGCTTTATTTTATCTTCGTTAAATAAACGTTCAATTTCATTAGGTTTTTCCTGCCCCGTTATTGTTTTCCCTTCACCTAACAGTTCCTGTGCAACAGTTTCAAGTTTATAATCATCAAAAGTATAAAATGCACTTCTTAAAAATACTGGACCATCCATTACAATTCTGCCTGGAATATCGGCAAAAAATCTTCCCGATTTTCTTTTTCTCAATGTTACCGGGAAATCCCCTCTTCCTATTCTAAAAGAAATATTAAATTCTCTGCATTTCTTTTCTAGAAACATTAAATCAAAACCTATAACATGCCATCCTATAATAATATCGGGATCGGAATTTCTGAACCAGGAAATAAAACTATTCAGCATCTCAGGTTCGCTATCAAAATAATAAACAAAATCATTTTCTTTATTTTTATTGTCTCCAATCATAAATACTTTTTTCTGTTCATTATCTTTTTCTGTTATATGCACGGCTATAGAGAATAGGCTGTTATTTTTTATACCGGTTTCAATATCGACTGAAGCAACAATAAATTTAGGGATAATTTCGTAAGGTTTTATTTCGGGATTAAGAAAAGAAATAATTTTTTTGTTCCCGGATTCTTTGAATATGTTTTTCCCATCAGCTAAAAGCTGAACATTTATATTTTTTTCCATTAAAAATCGTTTGACAGGATCTATATCTGATTCAAAAATTTTGATATTATTTGAACTTAAATATTCTGCAGCCGATTTTAATTCGTACTGTGTATTGAAATAAAGTGCGTCTACAGATTTGCCTAAAAATGATTTTAGCTTTAAACTTTTGCGGTAAAATTTGAAATTAAGATTTTTCGTTTCAAATTCTTTTTCAATAAAAAATACCGGTTTAAAATTATTTATGATTATTTCAACAGGCCCGTATTCCGTTGAAGCGCCGTAAAAAAAAAGCGTATTTCTACCCTTAATATCTTTCCACGATCCTGTTAATAAAAAAACTTTAATTGGCTCCAATCATTAACCCTTTAAAATTTAAGTCATATTAATATAAACTATGAACAGAAGAATTTCTATTTAATGTACATAATATAAGATAACTTAATTATTTACAGTACAAAAATGGCAGAACAACTCTGATTTTCTCCTCTTTATTCCACGACATAATAATATCCGCTTGCAGTCGCAAGTGCATTTAAATGAATCTTCATAAAATTTTCATAATACCTTTCTAATATTGCATCAGAATATTTGAGAGAGTTTCGTTAAAGACATAAGAGGTAATATTGAAAAAAATAAAAAATATAGTTTTAATATTTTTTACAATCATTCTTACAATGAGTTTTAGCTCAAAAATTCCGCATCAAATAATTCTGAATGATTTTTATTCTGAATTTCTTTCACTTAACCTTATTCATGCTATGCAATCAGCTAAAGTTCTATATCATCTTTCAATGGAAAGCTCCTTCAGCAAGGAACTTCTTGAATCTGAATTAGATAGAATTGAAAACAATGTCCGTTTCGGTAATGCGGATATTAGTAAAATGGTCGAACATGCATCAAATGAAAATAAAATAAAAATATCCAAATATTTAAAAAATATTGATCAACATTTAGCTACAGTATATGTAGATATAAAAACTATTCGAAAAGATTTGAAGCAAAAAGAGAATATATCACCATTTCTTTCTGATATTTATTACCAGTTGAAAAAAAGCGAATACCAGGATCATAAAGAAATAAAAAGAATATTAAAATTTAAAACTTATAACGAACCAGCAATTGTAAAACAATAAAAAAAGGAGATAAAAATGAACGTTAAAAATATTCTAAAAGCATCAGAAAAAATTTTTCTGATTATTCTGATTGCAATTGGAACAACTTTAATTACAGAGAAAATTTATTCGCACACAAGGTCTGACGTATATGAAGGTTTCAAAATTGATGACTCACCATCATTCCAGGATACAACATATTTAAAGAAAGGACGAAAATTATTAGATGAGTTTAGTGATGCCTTTGAAGCAGCAGCTTCTAAAATAAGCCCGGCAGTTGTCCCGATATTTGCCGAAGAAGTCAAAACCGTTCCAAATCCGTTCAACTCGCCTGAAAATCCTTTTAAAGAATTTCTTGGACCTGATTTCTTTAAAGGATTCTTTGGCAGTCCTGATCAAAAAGAAACAATACACAGCCTGGGTTCAGGAGTTATTATAACTTCAGACGGATATATTTTAACTAATAACCATGTAGTACAAAGTGCAAACAAACTAACCGTTGTATTGAATGATAAGAAAAAATACCCTGCAAAAGTTATTGGTACTGATCCTCAGACTGATTTAGCTGTTGTTAAAATTGATGTGCGTAATTTACCCGTTGCGACACTGGGAAATTCCGATAACTTAAAAATAGGACAATGGGTCATAGCCGTTGGAAATCCGTTCGAATTAATGCATACAGTTACTGCAGGCATTATTAGCGCAACGGGCAGATCTTCCATAGGACTGGCTGCATATGAAGATTTCATTCAAACAGACGCTGCAATAAATCCGGGCAACAGCGGAGGCGCTTTAGCTGATCTTGACGGCAGAGTAATCGGCATCAACACAGCCATCAGCAGTCCATCCGGAGGCAATGTTGGAATTGGATTTGCCATCCCGATAAATATGGCAAAGCAGGTAATGGACCAATTAATAAAGCATGGTTCTATTTCACGTGGATACCTCGCATTAATTCCACAGGATATAACTGACGCCCTTGCAAAAGCTTTAAATCTTAAGAGTACCGAGGGTGTTCTGGTTGGTGATATTGTAA
This sequence comes from uncultured Ignavibacteriaceae bacterium, assembly GCA_964448105.1. Taxonomy (GTDB): domain Bacteria; phylum Bacteroidota; class Ignavibacteria; order Ignavibacteriales; family Ignavibacteriaceae; genus CAVQBP01. The sequence goes on along the minus strand of CAYUVK010000023.1, from coordinate 28,951 downwards.
AAGACGGACCGGCAGATAAAGCAGGAATTAAAACCGGCGATATTATATTAAAATATAATAACAAAAAAATTGAAAATAGTGTCCAGTTAAGAAATCTAGTTGCAGAAACAGAACCAAATACTGAAGTACCGGTTACTATTTTAAGAAACAATGAAACAAAAGAATTGGAGGTTAAAGTAGGAAAACGGCCTAATAAAATAACTGCAAGCCTGAATTCAAATCAGAATTCAAATCAGAATTATTCAAATGAAAAATTAGGATTATCCGTTCAAAATTTAACGGCAGACATTGCTACAAAATTAGGATACCAAAATGAAGAAGGGGTTATTGTTACTAAAGTAGAACCAGGCAGTCCCGCTGATGATGCAGGTATTAGAGTAAACGATTTGATTAAAGAAGTAAATAAAAAAGAAGTCAAATCTGTTTCGGAATTCGAAAATATAATTGCTAAAACTCAAAAAGGAGATACTGATGCTTTTCTAATCCAGAGAGGAAATGAAACATTCTTTTTAGCAATAAGCATATCAGCGTAAAATTATATTAAAAGATAAGAAAAAACCCGCTTAACAGGCGGGTTTTTTTGTTAATACAATTATAGATTTTTCATCATGATTTATCACTTTAATAAAATCATCTTCTTAACATTTTTATATGTACCTAAAAATATGCTTCTTGAAATCCCCTTCATGTAGATAAATATTTATTAAATGTGATCCTGTAAAAAATATTTTTAAAACTTAACAGTACCGAATTCCGGATAATTTCACCCAGCTATTCTTCATAGTATAAGTAAAGAATTTATTCAATTTATAAAATCAAAAAGTGGATAAAAAACCAGACAATAATTATTATAAGAATAATTGCAATAACCCAGGGGGATAAAAATATTTTTATCCACTTAAGTATAATACTATTAGTATTAGATTTTTTGTTTGCCATCAATTAATAACACAATTTTAGATATTATTATAACACGATAATTACATATATACAAATACTTTCATGCGAAATTTTAGTGTTTGAAAAGGCATTTTAAAAATAGATGTAATTTAAACTCAAATTGTATTAATAAAAAGGTAAGCAACTACTCTTAATATATTTTTAAGAGATGTGATAAAAAAATAGAAATTTTCCGTGCCTATTTATGGAAATATTTTATTCCATATGTTCTTTATAATTGAAGCCCTTTGAGGGATCCCGCAATGTTAAAACCGGGCAAGGTGCTTTTCTAACAACTTTTTCAGCAGTACTTCCGAATAAAATATGTTCCATTCCCGTGTGACCGTGAGTTGCAATAATAATTAAATCAATATTTTCTTCCTTCGCAGTTTCAATTATTTCAATAAACGGTTTCCCTGTTTTTACAATAACATTTACTTTCAATTCAGGAGGAATTTCTTTTGAAGCAAGATTTTCCAATTCCTCTTTTGCCCGCTGATCCAGATCAACATTTATGGATGGAATTGCAATTTGCCCCATACTGAAATCGGGCGGGTACACAATAGGTTCTACAACATAAACCAGCGATAATTCTGCTTTGAAAAGTTTAGCAAAATTTACGGCATATTTAAGAGAACTTTTAGAGTAATCTGAAAAGTCAATAGGTACCAGAACTTTTTTAATGTTAAGTTCCATATTCACTCCCGGATTTTATTTCCTGACATTTTTTTTGAAGAGTATAATATTGTCCATTTAAATGACGAAGCCTGACTGTAATGATATGTGTAATTCCCTGAAGTATTTTAATCCCCTTTTTAGGATATTTTTCTATAAATTCATCGAGATCAGGTTTAAATATAACAGCCAAACGAACATCTGAATTTGCAATTGCAGAAGCAGATCTTTTTTCTCCGTCAACTAAAGCAAGTTCGCCAAAAAAATCTCCTTTTTTAAATGTTGCAAGGGAAAGCACTTTATCATCGTCAGTTCTTTGAACGGTTACTTCGCCTTCACGTATGATGTAAATACCAATTCCCGGATCTCCCTGGTAGAATATATATTCTCCGGCTATATAACTTCTGTTATGGATAAAGTTGCTTAATATTTCCAGGTCTCTTTTCCCAAGAGTTTTAAAAGGAGGTATGGCTAAAAGAGATTTTTCCAGGTCTGCTTTTTCGGTAGGAGATTTAAAAAGATTTGCCCAGAATCCGCTATGAATTGCCTCTGCATTATTTTCAGCCATCGTGTTTTTCCTTAATTAAAAATACCAGATTCAGCAACACGCCAAAGCTTTTGGCATGGGAACCTGTTTTCGTAAAGTGCTCTGCCAACAATGACAGAATCAATTCCTAAAGAAATAAATTTTTGTATATCCATAAGTTCATCTTTATTTCTCACACCGCCTGAGTGTGTAACCTTAGCATTCGTAATTTTAGCAACATCAAGAGAAAGATTAATATTGGGACCAGCCATAACTCCGTTTCGTAATATATCGGTTACTATAAATCTTTCCACTCCCATTTCAGCAATTTTTTTTGCAAATTCCTTAAATAAGATCCCGGTATTTTGTCTTCTTCCTCTTATTATAAGTTCATCATTTATAACATCTAGAGCAACAGCAATTTGAGTAGGGCCGTATTTTTCAAATACTTTTTTGAATTCATCCATATTTTCAATTGCCATTGTGCTTATTATAAGCCTGCTTATCCCGGTACCGATTAAGGCATCTGCATCATCCATAGTTCTAATCCCGCCTGCAAATTCAACAGGAATAATAACTGATGAACATATTTCCTCAACAATTTTATAATTTTTTCTTGTATGTTCATGTGCTCCGTCGAAATCAACAATATGGATTAATTTTGCATTTTCGGCACGCCATATTTTTGCCATTTCAACCGGGTCACTTCCGTACTCTTTGCAGTCTAATTCGGGGATACCTTTCACTACTCTAACAGTTTTACCGTTCTTTATATCTATAGATGGAATTACCAGTAAATATCTCATTAAAAACCCCAAAAGTATAGTTTAAATTAGTCATTTGTGTTATAAAAGTCTAAACTAAATTAGTCACATCCTGATTCTCACTCTGGAAATAAAGTATAAAGGTATATTGTATAAGTGCTATACTTTTTACCATAAACTTTATAGCCTACAACTCCCATTTCCCTCCGTTTTTTATAACGGAACGGCCTATAATTAGTTTTTGAATTTCATTTGTACCTTCAAAAATCTTTAATATCCTGGCATCCCTAAAATATCTTTCAAGCGGAAGTTCTCTTGAAAAACCCATTCCGCCATGAATTTGTAAAGCTTTATCGGCAACTTCTGCCATAGCTTCGGAGCAAAAGAGCTTAACAATAGCTGCTTCTAAAGAAGTATCTTTTTTATCATCATACTTTTGAGCTGTTCTGTAAACAATTCCCTCCATAGCATAAATTTTGGTGGCAATTTCTGCAAGCATAAATTGCACGGCTTCAAATTTCGAAATTGATTTCCCAAATTGTTCCCTCCTCTTTGCAAATTTTGTAGATATTTCAAGAAGCTCTTTTGAAGCACCCAGGCAGCATGCTCCAAGACCCAGCCTCCCGGAATCCAGCGTAGTCATAGCAACAAGAAAACCTTTTCCATCACAACCTATAATATTTTCTTTTGGAACTTCTACATCTTCAAAAGTCACAGTATTAGTTACACTCCCTTTTATTCCCAATTTTTTTTCCGGCGGGCCTATAATTAAACCGGGAGAACCGGCTTCAACAACAAAGCCGCTTATACCATTTGTTGTTCTTGCAAAAACAGAAAAAACATCTGCAATGCCTGCATTTGTAATCCATATTTTATTTCCGTTTAAAATCCATTTATCTCCCTTAAGCTTTGCTGTTGTCTTAAGATTAAAAGTATCCGAACCGGCACCGGGTTCTGTTAAAGCAAATGCTGCAATTTTTTCACCTGAAGTTAATTGAGGAAGATATTTTCTTTTTAATTCTTCAGAACCACCAATATAAATGGCATTAGTACCAATAGATTGATGAGCACCGATAAATGTAGCAGTTGAACCGCAGCCGCGTGAGACTTCTTCCTGCATAATACAATAGCCAACTTCTCCGAATCCCCCGCCGCCATATTCTTCAGGAAAGGATACTCCGAGAAATCCAACTTTTCCTAATTTTTTTATTAATTCTAATGGGATATCTTCTTGTTCATCAATTATTGGTGCCAGCGGTTTTATTTCGGAATCTGTAAATTCTTTTACCAATTCCCTTAACATTTTCTGTTCTTCTGTAAAAGAGAAATTCATTTAATCATTTTTTAAGCTTATGTGAAAAACTAAAATACTATTTGTAATTAAAAATGGAAATAATTAGGATTAAAATATTTAAGTTTGTAAAGATATAAAAGTTGAATTCTTAATTCATAATTATTTAAAATGAAATTAACTTATTTTTAACCGTGAAATAATCCTCTTAATAAAATTATTATAAGGTTGATTTTTGAACATATGGTTAACTATTAATTATTTTGAAATATTATGCATCTAATAAATCTTTTGATTATCAATATATGATTACCAATTACAATTCTCAGTTAATAAGCAGAATTTAATAGAAATAAAGATTATGTAAATTAATAATTAAATTGAGTGAAATATTTAATTAAGAATGCTGTCCGTAAAACAATCTGAAAGTTAAATTTGATTATTTAAATAAATCCATAAAAACTGATGAATTCTTTATATATTTTATATGTGAAGCTCTTTTTTTACAAAATTTCAAATCAATTTCTCCAAAACACAACAAAAGTTTAAAAACCTAATTTTTGACCTATTTTCTTGACTTTTCTAACTTTAATAAGCATATTTGACAATGTGAGCAAAGATTTTGTATTGAATACATCTCAGGGCAATAAACTGAAGGCAACTATTTTCGGAAAAGAAAATATAAGGCAGTCCCCCTGCATTATTTTAGTTCATGGTTTCAAAGGATTTAAAGACTGGGGATTTTGCCCGTATATTGGTGAATATTTTAGTAAAAGGAACTTTTTTGTAATTACTTTTAATTTTTCTCACAATGGAATTGGTAATAATTTAACTGAGTTTACAGAGCTTGATAAATTTGCAGAAAATACCTTTTCCTTAGAAATTTCGGAATTATCGGCAATAATTGTTGCGTATAAAAACAACTTTTTTGGAGAAACTAACAATAAATATATTGGATTGCTCGGGCATAGTAGAGGCAGCGGTATTTCCATTTTAACTGCAAAACAGAAAAATGAAATAAACGCTGTTGCTGTTTGGGCTTCTGTTTCCAACTTTGACAGATATTCAAAGCGTCAAAAAGAGGTGTGGAGAAAAAAAGGAGTCTTTGAAGTTCTAAATACAAGAACAAATCAAGTGATGAAGTTAAACGTTTCTCTTCTTGATGATCTTGAAAAAAATAAAGACGGTATATTAAATATTGAATATGCAGTAAGAAATTTGAAAATACCTTTATTTATTGCTCATGGTGAACAGGATTTAGCAGTTCCAATTAAGGAAGCGGAAACTATTTATGATTGGTCAAATAAAGAGATGACTGAATTTATCAAAATTCCATCTACAGGACACACTTTCAATGCAAAACATCCTTTCGAAGGAAGTAATCCTAAACTTGATTTTTTACTTAATAAAACAGAAGAGTTTTTTATAAATAATTTAACTAGAGGAATAATTATGGGCATAAATGATAATGCAAAACGTTCTGTTGTTTTAGATTTTTTGTCAAACATATCTTCGTTCCAACTTTTTTGGATAATTTCTTTTTCACTATTAACCGCAGTAAGTGCTCAAATAGCAATACCGGTAAAACCTATTCCTTTTACTCTTCAAACAATGACGGTATTGTTATCTGGAGCTTTTTTAGGATCGAGAAATGGTGCATACAGCCAAATTCTATATATATTTTTAGGAAGTATTGGTCTCCCGGTATTTGCAAATGGATCGCTCGGATTTGCAATATTGTTAGGACCTACCGGCGGGTATCTTTTAGCATTTCCGGCTGCAGCATTTGTAATCGGTTATTTAGTTGAGATAAATAAAAATTATTTAAGTGTTGTTCTCTCTATGTTTATCGGAAGTTTAATAATTATTGGCATAGGAGTTTTATTTTTAAATTTCTTTTTTATAAATAATTTTTCGGAAGCATTAAAAGTAGGCGGCGGTATTTTTACAGTCTGGATGGTAATTAAAGTATTTGCAGCCGCAAGCATTTATTTTGGAATATCGAAGAAGTATTCAAAACTACCAGGCAATTAGAAGAATTTATTTCGGTTTTTATGCATTTAAAAAATATCATCTTTATACTGTTTTTTGTTTTTGCTATCGGATTATTTTTGTGGAGCTGCAGAAATTTGTTCCAGTACATGATGGTAGCAAAGAAAAAGGATGATAGGTTTGACAGGGCTGGTGAAAGATTAAAAAGAGTCTGGACAGTTGCTTTTGCACAAACAAAATTGTTAAGAGATCCTCCGGCCGGAACTCTTCATTTTTTAATTTTCTGGGGATTTGTTCTTTTTCTTTTTGTTGTTGTTGAAACAATAATCCAGGGATTTTATACGCCTTTCAGCCTGGCTTTTACGGGAACTTTCTATTTGGTTATTACTTTTATCCAGGATGTTTTTGGTATTCTTGTTATTGCTTCATGTTTGTATGCTTTATACAGAAGATTCATTCTGCATATTAAAAGACTCGAAGTTGACATTATCGGTAAACTAGATGCAGTTGTTATTTTAGTTTTAATTATGCTTGTAGTTGTTTCTATGTTTGGAGAAAATATTTCACAGATTGCAATACATAATTTTGCATTAGGTAAAAATGAATTTCGCCCGGTTTCATTCTATTTAAGCGGATTATTTTATAAAGGTGACCTGTCAAATGCCGCTGCATTTTATGAAATATTTTGGTGGTCTCATATAGTTTTCGTTTTAGGTTTTTTAAATTACCTTCCATACTCAAAACATCTTCATGTAATCACTTCAATTCCTAATACATATTTTGCAAAATTAAAACCAAGAAAAAATACATTAGACCCGATTAACCTGGAAGATGAAAACGTTGATGTTTTTGGTGCTGCAGATATTGAACAGCTTTCATGGAAACAAATTTTAGACGGTTATTCATGTACCGAATGCGGAAGGTGTACTTCTGTTTGTCCGGCAGCTACAGTTGGGAAATCTTTATCACCACGGAAGATTATTGTTGATATTAGAAGGAGAACTAAAGACAAAGCTCCTTTAATAAAAAACGGGAAAAATGAAGGAAAAATATTTGAAAAAACGCTTGTACACGATTATATTACAGATATTGAACTTTGGGAATGTACAACTTGCAACGCTTGTGTTCAAGAATGCCCGGTTATGATAGAACATATTGATTCAATAGTTGACATGCGGAGGGACTTGGTTCTTACCGAAGCTCAATTTCCTTCTAATTTAAATAATGTTTTTAAAAGTATTGAAACTAATTTTACACCCTGGGCATTTAATCAATCCGACCGTGCAAATTGGGCAGAGGGAATGAATATAAAAACAATGGCAGAAAGTCCGGGATGTGACATTTTATTCTGGGTAGGCTGTGCCGGTTCATTTGATAATAGGTATAAAAAAGTTACACAGGCTTTTGCAACTATTATGCAAAAAGCAGAAATTAATTTTAGAATTCTTGGTACAGAAGAAAAATGCAACGGTGATACTGCCCGCAGGTTGGGAAATGAATATCTCGCACAAATGATGATTCAGGAAAATGTTGAGACTTTGAATAATTATGGAGTTAAAAAGATTGTAACTGCGTGTCCGCATTGCTTTCATTCACTGGGGAATGAGTATAAACAGTTCGGTGGTAATTACGAAGTTATGCACCATTCGCAGTTAATTGAAGAATTAATCAATACAGGTAAAATTCAATTAAAGAATAATAATGATAAAAAAGAAAAGGTAACTTATCATGATTCATGTTACCTTGGCAGATACAATGATGTTTATAATGCTCCCCGCAAATCATTAAAAGATGCAGAAAGTTTAGAATTTATAGAAATGAAAAGAAATAAAAGCAGAGGTTTTTGCTGCGGTGCCGGGGGCGGCAGAATGTTTCTTGAAGATGAAGAAGGAGGGAAAATTAATGTTGAACGGACTAAAGAAGCCCTTGAAACCGGTGCAAGTACGGTGGCTTCAGCATGCCCGTTTTGCATGACAATGTTAACTGACGGTGTTAAACATTTTGATAAATCGGAGGAAGTGGCAGTAAAAGATATTGCCGAAATTGTTCTAGAAAACCTAATTAACTAATTTAACATTCATTTTTTTCAGGAGGATTCATGAATAGATATGAGGACTTAATGCAAGCAGTTAGAAATCTACAGACTGATTTTGAAAAGTTTTTCGAAAAAGGTCAGGCTGCAGCAGGTACACGTGTTCGTAAAGGTTTAAGTGATTTAAGGAAATTAGCACAAGATGTACGTAAAGAGATTCAAGATGTAAAAGCTCAAAGAAAAGCCGAGAAAAATCAACCATAATTTTTATTGCTTTTCTTTCTAAAAGGCTGAATTACAAAATAATTCAGCCTATTTTTTTAAATTCACACTGCAATCTAAAAGCAAAATGTGGTATTCTTTTTGATAAAACATTTTGAACTCTCCTTCTGAGAGTGAACAAAAAGAATATTTTTTGAATCTGACTTGTCTAAGCATGACAAAAAATCATTGCTTTTTTGATAAGCATTGCTGGAAAGATTAACTGTTTAATAAAAATGAGTTGGATTAATTTTGATTTCTCTAAAGAATGAACCAGGTTAAATGAATAGAAAAATTTTGTACATAGTTATAGGTTTTTCCTTCTTATTAATATCAAAAGTTTTTGCCCAGGTTTTACCGTTTGAAACCCCGGTAGTAACAATTACTATTTCCGCTGTTGGTGATCTGATGTGCCACTCTGCACAATATAATTACGCAAGATCGGAAGATGGCACATTCAATTTTAATCCTCCGTTTCAATTCATAAAAAAATATTTAATAAATTCCGATTTTACTATTGGCAATTTTGAAACAGTCACTGCCGGGAGATTGCATGGATTTTCAACTTATCCCCTTTTCAATAGTCCCGACGAATATATAACTGCATTAAAAAATGCAGGCTTTAACCTCTTAACAACTGCAAATAATCATGCTTTGGATCAGGGGAAAAAAGGTATCATTAGAACTATCGAACAAATAGATAAAAATAATATCAATTATACCGGCACATTTGAATCGGAGAGAGATAGAGATTCCATAAGAATTTTTAATATCAAAGGGATAAAAATTGCATTTCTTGCTTATACATACGGAACAAACAGAATACCTATTCCAAAGAACAGCAGCTATTTAGTTAATTTAATTGAGCCGGAATTAATTCGTGATGACGTAAAAAAAGCACGTGAAAATGGAGCAGAAATTGTTTTTGTTTATTTCCACTTTGGTGATCAATATGTAACCCGTCCCACTAGTTATCAAAAAGAAATTGTGAAAGAAGCTATAAATGCAGGAGCCGATATTATTATCGGCGGACATCCTCATGTTTTGCAACCTGTTCAATATTTCAAAACAAAAAATGCAAAGTTAGATACAGGTTTTATCGCTTATTCGATGGGGAATTTTTTCTCAAATCAAAGGCAGAGATATACTGATGCCGGGATAGTTTTGAACATTAACTTATCAAAAAATGTTGATAATGATTCCATTTATATTTCTAATGTCAGTTATGCTCCCACATGGGTTTTTAAGGGTGATGTTAAATATAAAAAAGAATTTTTAATATTACCCTCCGAAGAAACATTAACGGCTTCTCCTTTTGATTTTTTAGACAGTAACGATTTATTTAAAATCAAGCAATCCATTGCCGATACAAAAAGAATTCTTACAAAATATACAGACAATATAAAATTGTTTAATTATCAGCAAGACTTAATTCAAAAGCTCAAAGAGCTTGCCCACTCATTACCACTTGAAAGGCCAAAAATATTCTGGAAAATTTCTCACATTAAAGTAAGTATCTTTAGGTTGAATTATTTTTCAAAATAAAAAATTGTGTCGATTATTCAATAATATATTACTCATACACTCCATTTTTCCCAAAAGATGGTTAAGTTTAGTTAATTAGTTCTTCATCATAAATTCATTTTAATAGAATAATTTTAATTTAAAAAGCAACAAAAAATTATGCGAATATTAATTGTGGAAGATGAAGAGTCTTTGGCGTTGAGAATAAAAAATATTCTTGAAACCGAAAAGTATAATGTGCAAGTAGCTTTTGATGGTGAAACAGGGCTGGAAAATGCTTTGGTCGGCGGATTTGATTTAATTATTCTGGATATTTTACTGCCGAAGTATGACGGCATTCAAATCTTAAATGAGATTAGGAAACAAAATTTAACTACCCCGGTTCTTCTACTAACAGCTAAAGTGGCAGTAAAAGATAAAGTTGAAGGTCTTGATGCAGGCGCAGATGATTATCTTACAAAACCTTTTGCAATTCCCGAACTATTGGCACGTGTAAGATCACTTCTACGCCGGAAAAGTGAAGTAAAATCTTCAACCATTTCTGTTTCGGATCTGGAAATAAATACTACAACACACGAAGTTTTTAAAAATGGTAAAAATATAAATCTAACGGCAAAAGAATATTCTATTTTGGAATTTATGATTTACAACAAGAACCGGGTTTTATCACGCCTCTCCATTGCCGAACACGTTTGGGGAGATAATTTTGATTTATTTAGTATGACTAATTTTGTAGATGTTCATATAAAAAATCTCAGGAAAAAAATTGAGAACGGCTCAAATAAACATATCATACAAACCGTTAGAGGTGTTGGTTACATGTTGAAGGAAGAACAATGAAAATTAGAACGAGACTTACTTTCTGGTATTTCTCTATCTCCTTTTTTATTTTAATAATTTTTTGTTCCGGTACATATTACGGGGTAAAAAGGCTTCTGTTCAATACACTTGATAAAGAATTAGATGTAATTGCTTCAACAATAGAAGAAAGCTATAATATTGATAAAGATGAATTTTCCGAAATACAAAGCGGACACGAAAACTCAGTTGACTTCTCTCAATATTACCTGGTTATTTATAATAAAAATAAATACCTCATTTATTCTTCTGAAATAGCCAGGAAATTGTCTTTTGATATTCCATTAACCGGCAATGGTGATAAAGCTTCATATTTAATAGATAGTAAAGTCCCCCGGAGAAATAAATTTTTTAATTCTCATAAAAACGGGAATGTCACGTTCAGATTGATGAACAGACGTTTAACAAATAATAATCAAACTATCGGATGGATTACCGTAGGTTTACCAATCGGGCACATTGAATATTCAATGGATCATTTAATCTATTATATTTTATTTGGAGGTTTTATAGGAATTCTTTTGATATCGGTAGGAAGTTATTTCGTTATTCAAAAAACGTTAAGCCCAGTAAATGTAATTACACAAAAAGCCAACAAAATTAGTAAAGACAATCTTGATGAGAGAATACAAATTTATAATGTTGAAGACGAGCTGGGACAACTGTCAATTGTATTGAATAATTTATTGGATAGACTGCAGAGTGCTTTTGAGAGTCAGCAGCAATTTATGGCTGATGCAGCACACGAATTAAAAACACCGTTATCAATATTAAGATCACACTGGGAAGGTGAATTAAATAATCCTGAAATCCCGCTGGAACTAAAAGAAAAATTTGTAAATGATATTGAAACAATCACAAGACTAAATCACCTAATTAATAATCTTTTGTTGTTGTCCCAAACAGAATCACCCAAATCGCAATTTGATTTTAAGCCGGTAAGAATTGATGATGTCCTCAGAGATGCTGTTTCCGATATTAAAATACTAGCTGAAATTAAAAATCAGAAAATTGTAATTAAAAACTTTCTGCCTGAAATAGTATTTGGAGATAGGCTTAGATTATTTCAGTTATTTTTTAATCTGCTCGAAAATGCTGTTAAGTACACTCAAGAAGATGGAAATATAACTCTAAATGTTAAACTAAATTCTGACTTTGTAATTATCGAAATTGGTGATAACGGCCCCGGCATACCGGCAGAAGACATTCCTTTAATTTTCAACAGATTTTATAGAGTTCAGAAAGACAGGGCAAGAAAAACCGGCGGAACAGGCTTGGGATTATCAATCTGTAAATTAATTACTGAACTGCATAAAGGAGAGATTGAAGTAAAAAGCAAACCGGGGGAAGGTACGGTTTTCAAGGTAAAATTACCTTTGTACAAACAGCAATAATTACCGCAAATCTCCATTCAATTATTCATCCATTTAATCATACAATCATAGACTTCCCCTCCCCTTTCCTTCATCATTTTTTCATTTTCATATGTTACTTTTCTTACCAAGAAGATAAGCGAGAATAAAATGAAAAAAAATCATATACTATTAGGAAAGATCTTTGGGATACCTGTTGGCTTAGACTATTCATGGTTTCTAATATTCTTCCTCTTAACGTGGGTATTAGCTACCAATTATTATCCAAATGAATATAAAAATTGGAATGAAATTGAATACTGGGGAATCGGTGCATTAACATCAATTTTTCTTTTTGGAAGTGTTTTAATTCATGAACTTGCACACTCAATTGTTGCAATTAGATACAAGATAAAAGTTAAAGAAATTAATTTGTTCATCTTCGGAGGAATCTCTGAAATTAACGGCGAACCGCCTAAAGCTTCTTCAGAGTTCTGGATAGCATTAGCCGGACCAATTGTGAGCATTTTGTTAGCCGGGATTTTTTTCATTTTAGAAAAAGGTTTGAATATTTTTTTACTGACTGCACTATTTGAATATATGGCTTTCATAAATTTTGTTTTGGCAATCTTTAATTTAATCCCGGGATTCCCGTTAGACGGAGGAAGAGTTTTAAGAGCAATTGTATGGGGCATTACTAAAAATTTTAAGAAAGCTACTAACATTGCTGCTGCTGCAGGCAGGTTATTCGGATTTACATTCATCTTTTTCGGTGTCATTCAGATTTTCGGCGGAAATGTAATAAATGGATTATGGATTGCTTTTATCGGATGGTTTCTCGATAATGCTGCAGTTTCTCAGCTACGGGAGCAGAATGTTCACGACCTTCTAACCGGGCACAAAGTTTACGAAGCAATGAGCCAGGATTATGGCATAGTGAATAATGATTCAACATTGCAGGAGATTGTCGACAACCATTTTTTAGGCATTAACAGAAGGGCTCTTTTTGTAAAAAAAGATGATGAAATAATTGGGCTTGTTACACTGCACAGATTTAATATAGTCTCTAAAGATCAATGGGATACAACTTCTGTCGAAGATGTAATGATTCCACTTTCCGATGCTGAAAAGACATCAACCGACACTGAGCTGTGGGATGCAATGAATAAGTTGAATTCAGAAGGAGTGAACCAATTGCCTGTTCTTAAAAACGGTAAAGTTGAAGGAATCTTCAGCAGGGACAATGTAATTAGTTTCATTGAGGAAATAAAACATCTAAAGGATACGGTTAAGACCTAAGCTTAGTTTTATTATATCTTTTCTTAATAAATATTTACCTATTTAATAAAAACCTGACCTGTGATTTAAATAAACAAAATGAAATTATGCATCAGAACAAGGGAAGTCTTCATATTATCTTCATTTCTTTTAATAAATTTTGTTACAGTTAATATTTTGAAATAATTCCCGGAGGAAAAGATGCAAAGTATAAAATATAAAAATAAAGCCAATATTTTCATTCTATTATTATCTGCTGTTTTATTGATTTCTGCTTCAACTGTTAAGGCTGAAACCGGCAATCAATTAAAAGACAAAGTTCTTGATCATATAAGCCGGTATTACCCGGATCAATTTGATGTATCCGTCCAAAACGGTATAGTTACTATAAAAGGAGATGTTAATACCTTGTATGATAAGTTTAGAATTTTTGATATTGTTTCAAGGGTACCCGGCGTTAAAGATATAAAAGATCTTCTAAATGTTAATACCGAAACACTGCCCGATAAAATGATTGAACAAAATACGGTAATATCATTAGAAGATGCTTCATCTATTATGGAACCGGATAGGATAAAGGTTAGTGTGAATAATGGAACAATAACCCTGGATGGAACTGTAAGTTATTACAGGGAAAAAGAAATGGCAGAAACAATAGCTTCCTGGCAGAAAGGTGCAGTTGCATTAATAAATAATATTAAAGTCTTATCTCCTAATGCTCAAACCAGCGATGCAAATCTTCAAATCATTCTAAATGAAATAATAACTAAACATTTCCCGCTTGCAAAAAATATCAATATCACTGTTAAAGATGGAATAGCAACTATTTCGGGTGAAGTTCCGGGATTATCGGATAAATATGATATTGAAAAGAATTTCTACCCGGTTCTAGGAATAAAAGGAGTAATTGATAATCTAACCGTGGAACCTGAATTATATTTCTGATTTTTTGATACACAACAAACAACATACTTTAACCATCATGTGTTGTTTGTTGTGTATTGTTCATTTTAATTATCCATTATTGGATATTTTCTTTCTCTTCTTTATTAAATATTGTATTATACCGTAAGCAAGAATTAAAATAACAATTAAAGTTCCGGCTAATAATAGATGTTTCTGGATTTTATCAAAAATTGGTTCCCACTTTTCACCAGTATAATATCCTAAAAGTATAAAGGTAATAGACCAGGCAAGTGCACCGGCATATGCATAAATTATAAATATGTGGATTTTTAATTTTGTCGAACCAGCAATAATTGCCACAATATGCCTTACACCAGGAATAAAATATCCGAAGGTCAAAGTCCATTTACCTAACTTTTCAAACCAGAGCTCCCCTTTTTCAAGATTCTTTTCAGAGATGTGCAAGAACCTGCCCGCTTTCTTTAGAGCAAATATCCCAAACAATCTTCCCAAAAGATAACTTACAGTTATACCCGAAGCACTTCCTAAAAATGCAACTGTTATTGTCGGAATTAATACTAATTCTTTCTTGCTAACTAAATAGCCTAATAAAGTGAGAAGAGTTTCATCCGGGACGGGCAAACCTAAGATTCCTGTTGTAAGCAGAACATAAATGGCGAGGTAACTATATTTTGCCAGCCAGTATTCAATTGGAAAAAAGAGCATTTATTTTTTGCGCTAAAAATTATTTAAACTATCCCAAAGGCTTTATAGAATGAGACCTTAGAGCAGTAATCAATCACCCAAAACCTGAGTAATTTTTCTAAAAACTTCTTTAATTAAAAATCAAACCTAAAGCTTATTTAATCATTATACAACCCATGGTGTTACCAAAGTAACATATATAAATATGCCGAATGAGTCGGTCACTATTAAGTGATTGGAACATTGTGACTGGCACATATACGCTGTTATATTAGAATTTCTGCCCTGCTTCTCATTTATCATTGTTGTTTTTCTTATTATCGGTATTTAATGGAACCATATAATATACCTGGCCATTAAATTCAAAACGTTTCCCTTTTCGAAGATTATTCTCATTTTTCAAATCGGGAACAGCTAACATCGGTTTTCTTTTTTTCATATTTTCAACTTCTTTTTTCAGATTGTTTATTTCATTCGCCTGATTCTGCATTTTTTTTCCCAGCATCTCAATTTTATCATGTAATTTGGATATTTCATCATCTTTGCTTTTATCCTGAGCTTTAATCGGAAAAGAAATCAATGATATGGAAAGAAATACGAGAACAAAGAAAAAATAATTTGTGGTAAACTTATTTTTCATTTTGTTCACCCTCCTGTTTTTTATTAAAGATTAACAAGTAATTAGACAGAAGAATGAACTTGTTTGTTCCTTAAAATAACTTTGTATGATATTCTCGGACGGAGAAAAAAAGATCTATTCATTAGCGACCAGAATTCAGTTTCTCACAAAATAAACTTTAATATTTCAAGACTGCCATTTGAATTAAGCAGCGGGATTTACCTGAACAGTATAAAAACAAATTACATGAACGGAAGCTTTAAAAGCATAAGGAAGATGTTGAAGTAGTATATAGACAACTTTTGAGGTTTGCCCATCGTTAAAAAAGCCGTAACCTTGAAGGTTAGCATTTTTAATACGAAGAGATTCAAATCGTACCAAATTTGCTTTTTGATTTAGCATTAAGAATATAATCCCCTGTAAACAGAATAACCATCCATGTACAAAGAAAGAATTGAATTCCAAGCTGTAATGAATGTCGTCCAATTTCCATTGCATCACCATGCCAGACTAAAAATGCATGGGGATAAATCAGTAGAATCATAGAAAGAAGCACAATCCAAACAGAATTATATCTATAAGCCTTTGCCACAATAGTCAAACTAAAAACTATAATGCTTACAAAACACAATAATAAAACCACAAAAGTTAAATGGTCATTAGGATAGATAATACTTTCTACCACAGCTGGAAGAACAGGTGAGAATCCACTGGTATAGTAGACTTTTCCCTTAAATGAAAGTAATCCTTTAATATTAGCTACCGGTTCTTTAAGTGACTTGTATGGTCTTGAAAGCAGCCAGTGAATATAAGTCGATTTCCCATTGCTGTATAACCACTTGCGAAAATTTTCTAAAGCAGAATCCTTAAAGAATGCCCGGTTTTCACTACTCGCCCATTTTCCCGACATACGAACAAGAGCAGGTGTAATAGGCATACCATATTCGGAGAAAAAAGCAGTATTCTGTTTATCCGGTAATATTCGTTGAGTTAATACATTTAGAAAAGGAAATGTCCATCGATGCCCTAAATTAGAGGAAACTTCATTAGCTGCAAAAAATAGGAAGAATATTCCTGTAAAAATAAAATATCGCCAGTTTGCTCTTTTCCAGATTCCGATCACCGCAGTTATTCCGCCTATAATTAAAATGATCCAGGCGTTGGTTTCGCGGCTGAATACCCAGAAAAAAGCAGCAACTATTAAAAATATTAGTTTTTGCCATTTCCATCCATTCAAAATCCAGAGCCAGCCTGCAAGAAAGAGAGCCATAAAAGAAATAGAAATAGACTCGCTTAACATTACCGTGTCCCATCCAATAATATTTTCACTTAAGCTAAACAAAAATATTAATATAAAAGCCGCTTCTTTAAGCCAAACCGATTGGATTACTTTTCTCAGCTGAAATGCTAAGAAGCTCCAGCATAATATTGAGAAAATAGTTTGGGCAAAAGCTATCAGAAAAAAATTTGAATCAAATAATTTATATATTAATGGAACTGTAAAAGGTCGAGCTCCCGCTAAAAATGCTGAACTAAAAATTGGATGAGAGGCCATTCCCACATATACAACTGTGTCATCAGATTTTTGAACATTGTGTATTATGTTTTCTGTGTTAATAATTTTGATCCCTGCATATATAAGACACAATATAACATTTATAACCAGAGGAGCATTTATTCTCTCCCGGTAAAACTTTCCCATCGAAATCATGAATTTATTCTTATTAAAATTCCACATATTGATTGATTATCTGATAATATCTATAAACTGATGTTTTTAATCTTGCTAAAATTTATAGCATAAATATTTAGGAAAAAATTTATGAATCCGGATTATACAGCAGTGAACTTAATGCTTCAAACTTAATTATAAAATGAATTTATCAAATAAATTTTATAATGTCATATGGAATGAGATTTTTTTACGTCTTTACATATAATGGGGAAATTATAAAGCGAAACTTTAAGACAAAGGATTATTTAACCTTTGATTGAATTTAGGTGATGAAAGCTCTTAAAATATTACCGATTTATTATGAGCTGGATAGATCTCGCTTTGCATAGTTTTCTTCTATTATCATGGCAAGGTAATTTTTGGACAGAAATTTTAACGCTTAGTCAGTAAGTAAGCGAATTTTTCCTGATAAAGAATAATTTTTCTCCCGTTTGTTATTTTATATTTAACTTTCTACACTGTTGTTTTAAATATTTAATTAATTTGAATGTGCATGTATTACATATTCGCCGATGTCATGCAGCTCTTTCATAAATTTATCTCTATCGTATAGCATTCCATTCAAATAGGTACTCCATCCATTTGTAAATTTACCTAAATGAATAGCTTCCTGAATTTCCTTTTCGGAAGCCCCATGCATTTCAGCCATAGCTTTATGAAAATTTGCACAATACCAGCAATGTAATGTTGATGCTGCTGTTAATCCCATAAGTTCCCGGTATTTGGGCGGTATTGAAGTTTCTTGAATCTCAAATCTCTTAAATAATCCCCATTCTTGTTCTAGAGTATCGTCGGGTAAGCTCTGTATAAAACCAGGGACTTTCCCCAATGTTTCTTTTATGTCATCAATTACCTGCTGTCTATTCATAATTACCTCCGCGGTTTTAATTCTTAGATTATTCTTAAATAAAATAACAGATGTAGAAAGTTTTTTTTAATTTTTCCATTGAGTTTTATATAAATATAAAATTAAAAAACATCAGTAATCTGGGGCACAATTTTGAAGAAGGGGAAATTATTTACACTGGAGTGTCAAGGCTGTTGAAATAAAAAAGAAGAGTCCGCTTGATTTTATTAACTAACATCTTTCTCCATGACAAAGATGAACTTTTTGGTTTAAAGAGATTTTCAAATCATTTATCAAATAAAACTGTACTTAATTCTATAACTTCAATTGGACAACTATCCCAGTCATGCTTCCAACACACAATTAAGTCACATTCATTTTTGTCATGACCATCTTTTAAAAAAGAACTACTTTTGTATTCAAATTCTATACGAACCCTTTGATATTTTCCATTTCCAATAGAGCGCACTGCAATCGCATCCGGAAAACCTTCTCTTATCTCTTCTATATGAGAAATACCAAGATCCTGCAGGTAATGACCAAATAATAATATAACACCTCTTTCATTCAAAGGAGCGTAGTTTAAAATAGGTAGATTAATTCTTTCTCCAATTGTTTCATATAGAGATTGTTTCGAACTTTTGGAAGGTACTTCATTCTCAGATTTATCTAAAGCTCCCGGCTGTTTAACAATAGATTCATCTACTTCTTCCTGATGTTCTACAACAGGTTTTTCTACATTTTTCTGATGTTCTACAATAGACTCATCTACTTCTTTCTGATGTTCTACAACAGACTCATCTACTTCTTTCTGATGTTCTACAACAGATTTTTCTACATTTTCCTGATGTTCTACAATAGATTCTTCTACTTCTTCCTGATGT
>CAYUVK010000023.1:0-9663 GCA_964448105.1 uncultured Ignavibacteriaceae bacterium | reverse complement strand
TCTACATTTTCCTGATGTTCTACAATAGATTCTTCTACTTCTTCCTGATGTTCTACAACAGGTTTTTCTACATTTTCCTGATGTTCTACAATAGATTCTTCTACTTCTTCCTGATGTTCTAATATAAACTCATCTACTTCTTTCTGATGTTCTATAATAGATTCATCAAAATCTTCCTGATGCTCTACAATAGATTCATCTACTTCTGCCTGCTGTTCTACAATAGATTTATCTACAACTTCCAGTTGTTCAACAATAGATTCATTTACATCTTCCTTCTGTTCTACAGTTGGTTTATCCTTATATTCTTGCTGTTTTAAAATAGGTTCAACAATTTCATTCTTTTCTATCTTGGGATAAGGTGCGGTTACTCCAAGCTGAGTTAAAATTTTTTGTAGAAATACATTTACATTTACATCTTCACCTAAATAATTAGAACTAATATTTAATTCATCTGCACATTCTTTAAGAATATTTAGAATATAATCTTTTAACTGTGGTTCTTTAATTTCAACAATTGCTCTCTGAATTCCACCGGCATATAATTCTGCAATTTTTGATGATTTTTTTGAAGAAGTCTGAAAATCTTCACTAAAATGTTGTTTAAAAGTTATTATTTTTTTGCAATTTAGAATCCAAACATAGTTAGCATCGGATAATGGAAATTTGCTTTGGTCTATTATTTTTTTAGCATATTCAAAATACCACAAAGCTTTTACGCCATAATTTGGACCACTTATTCTAAATAGTATTAAATCACCTTTAGTTAAGGGAGGAAAGCGTATACCTTCCTTTAAACCAAAGATTGTATATTTATTACAAGCTTCCCAATTATTAGGTTTACAATTTACTATAAATGCATTCATTAGTGAATTGAAAATATTTCTTTAAATTAAATTATTAATATCCTTCTTGTTATTCCACAATTACAATTGCTAAAGTACAAAGATCATACATACTTTTTAAGAATAATCATCTGTTTTTTACAATTCCTTTCACTTGAATACCAAAAAAATTATGTACTTAACAATAATAGATAATTTCAATAAAGATTTCTAATAAATAGAACTCATTTATAGTTATATAATCGTTTATAAACTTCAATTATTTAATATAATATTACATTAATTTTCTACTCCCTTTCGGGCTGATGCCAATTGAAATAAGACCTCCTTATTAGCTAAACAATTCCTATTTCAAATTTCTAAATGATTTTGGTCGCTATTTCATTAAATGCTGGTGAAATATAAATGACATTTGGTTTAGATATTTCCAAAGAATTTCTAGTAATAAAGTTTTGTGCATAAATATTGGATATAAAGATTATTAGGGAAACTGTGAATAGCCTATTTACGAATAGTTTTTTCATTGTAATATCCCCAATTGAAAAAATAGTATATTAAAACGACATAGCGACCATGCAATTAAGCCGCAGCCTTCCGGTTTAATAATAAATTAGGTACTAATAAGTTATTCATGTATAGTTCCTTTATTTCTACACATAAAAATTTTTCATCTTTATGTCTATATGTAGCAATATTCAATTGTCTAATTATGGATATCTTTAAATCTTAATTTTTTTATTATTGAACACGGCTTCGCTACATCACTCAAATAATATATAATAATTTGATACATATATGGAATATTCGGTATGGATGGTAGAGAATTAGAATAAATTGCCCCTTTATCTAATATCCCTTATTACGTTAATTTTCAAAGTAAATCAAAAATAACAGATTTGCAAACAAAAATTTATATTTATCCAATTCGGCCGTATGAAATAGATGTAAAAGAAATATTGTAGGTAACGTAAGATTGTAATTTAAAGGATTAAGATTTATAAGGATGAATAAGCTGTTAAAATATTTAGCGGATAGTTAACATTTTTCACTATTTCAAATGCAATTACCGTAAAAATACCGTAAACATTTTCTGTAAGTGCTTATATTATAAGGGTGATTGTGGGCAGAGACGGAATTGAACCGCCGACACAAGGATTTTCAGTCCTTTGCTCTACCGACTGAGCTATCTGCCCGTATCAATCGTACAAAATTTTAGAAACCAAAAATAAATATTTTTATGCTAATCTCAAAAATAAATTAGACTAAAAAACGGATGAAATTTTCATAAACAATTATAATATTAAAATCTGCAATTTATGCTTTTTATTTTCGAATTTTGATACCTGTGAAGGTTCGGTACAGGCATTTTGCTTTTGATTTAGTAATAAATGCTCAATAATACTCCGGAAACATATAAGCGGCAAATTCTTCTTTTACTTTTATAATTATAAATTATAGACTTGATATAAAATTACAAAAAGCATTTATTTCTTATCAAATTATCTTGGAGTTTTTTATAGCTTTTTAGTTACTGCAATTTAACAGGAACAACGCGGCAATTATTCATGAAATTTGCAGTAATTATTTTTTTTCTTCTCACTTCTCTAACGTTATCGCAAACAAAGATCATTATATCGGGAGCTGTTAAAGACAGCACAACAAAAGAACCTTTAATAAATACAAATATTATTATTGAATCCGGCAGCATTGGCACTGTTACAGATTCCTCTGGCAGATTTATGCTGACAATTAAACCCGGACACTTCAATATTATTTTCAGTTATGTCGGCTATGAGAGTAAAACTGTCTCTTTGTCTCTTAAAAAAAACAAATATGATTTAAATATTGAACTATCCCCTTCTGCTATAGAACAAAAACAGGTTAATGTTACCGGAGAAAAATATCCAAGCTCCGGAGTAGTGCAGACTATTGAAGGAAAAAATATCGAAAGAATGCCGACAATTTTATCGGATGTTTTACGAAGCATAAAGATTCTTCCGGGAGTGGTATCAAATGATGAACTTTCGAGCGGTTACAATGTTAGAGGCGGGAATTATGATCAAAATCTAATATACCTGAACGGGTTTGAAATTCATAGACCGCTGTTAATTCAAGAAGGGCTCGAAGAAAACCAATCTATAATAAATGAGGATTTTGTAAAAGATATTCAATTCTTTCCGGGTGGTTTCCCGGCTAATTTAGGAGATAAGATTTCATCGGCTTTAAATGTAAATTATTTAGTGCCTGAAAACGAGAAGCTATCTCTGTCTTCTAAAATAGATTTTTTAAACTTTTCGACTTCAATATCAAAAAAATCAGGACCTTTATCTTGGATTACCGGAATCAGGTACTCATACCCTTCTTTATTAGGGAATACACTTCAAAGAAAAGGAAATTACACGCCTGAATTTTTTGATTTCCAGGTTTATTCAAGATATAAAATATCAGATAAATCATATATTGATCTTTTAACAATTTACGCTAGAAATAAATATAAAATTATACCGGATAGCTGGCAAGGGAATTTCGGAAATGCTTTCTCTGCCATACAGGTTTTAATAGATTTTAAAGGGGATAGACTTTATTCTTTTAACAGCGGGTTTTACGGATTAAAATATAACAACATTCTAAGTGATAAATTAAACTTTACGCTAGATGCAGATTATTATAATGATGTTGAAAAGGATAATACAAATCTAACCGGGAATTATTTTTATTCTCCCGATGCTTATCAACCGGATGTAGATCAGCAATACATAAAATCTCACTTTGAAAATTCAAATGATGAGCTGAATTTAAACACTTTGGAAATTAAACCTGCCTTAAACTATCAAACAGGAATTCATTCTATTGAATCGGGAATAGATTTGAGGTACTCGGATATGAATAATAACGTGGATGAACAGAATTATGAGACCGGTCCTGATTCAACATTAGAATCTCCTCTTTCTACATATCTGAATCAATCCTATATTTTTCGTTCGATTGCCGGGTTTGTAACGGATCAAATTACCTTTAATCCTGAATTAGTTTTAAATGCAGGTGTTAGGATATTAAAATATTATTACACTAATGAAACGCTGGTAAGTCCAAGAGTAATATTATTTTTTACTCCATCTGCAAAGCACACATTTAATTTTAATTACGGCTATTATTATCAGCCTCCTTATGTTTACGAATTGCGGGACAATCCCCTTCCTCAAGGTGAAAAGTTAATATCCCAGAAGGCGGCACATTTTATAGCAGGCTGGGAATATAGATCTAAACCAAAAGCAAAATATCAATTAGAATTCTTCTATAAAAAAATGTATGACCTTATTCCTTACAATATTGAAAAATTACAAATACATTATCTTGGTTCAAATATTATGAAAGGCTATTCATACGGTTTTGATTTTCAATACCAGGGTGAAATTATCCAGGGATTAAAAAGCTGGATAGGTTATAGCTATTTAAATTCTAAAGAAAAATTAAAGAATGGAACCAGTGACTGGCAAAGGAGCCTAAATGATCAAACACATACTATTAAAATTTTTCTACAGGATAGGACAAAGAAACATCCAAACTTCCAGGTACATGTTAGAATGATTGCAGGAAGCGGACTTCTATATCATCCCCAGCTTATTAAAGAAGATCCGAATACCGGAAGAACTTATCTCATCTATGATTTAAGTAAAGTGGGAGAATTGCCCTTTTATTTCAGGATTGATATGGGAATGACATTCGATTTTAATTTTAAGAATAATTCAAGATTAACGCTGATTGCAGAAGTGCTTAACGTATTTGATAAACATAATATTGCAGATTATAACTGGTATCGAGTACTGCCTTACACAAAATATACAATAGGAGTCCCTCAATTATTTTCAGGAAGATTCTTCAATGTTGGGGTGGATTATACGTTATAAAGTTACGGGATTCTTGATACTCGATACTCGATATCAAGTATCCAGTTACGAGTATCGCGCATCAAGAATTGTTAAACACTATATTATTCTCTTTTCTTTTAATACCGACCCGATTGTTACTGCACCAATTTCCTGTAATTCATATCTTACACGAGTAAATGGCTTATTTATTTTTAATATCCTACCAAGATCAATAGGAGTACCAATTACTACGGAATCACAATCGGTTTTATTTATAGTAATCTCAAGATCTTTCATCTGTTCTTCACCATATCCCATTGCCGGAAGCAGCGTCCCGATTTTGGGATATTTTTTATATGTATCTGATATTGAGTTAACTGTGTAAGGCCGTGGATCAATTAATTCTTTTGCACCATGGTTCCATGCCGCAATAACTGCAGCTCCATATTCCATTTCTCCGTGAGTTAAAGTCGGGCCGTCTTCTACAGCCAAAACTCTCTTCCCTTTTATTAACGAAGGATCGTCAACAAAGATTGGAGAAGCAGCTTCAATAATTTGCGCACCTGGATTTACTTCCCTGATATTATTTCTAACCATCCTTACATTTTTAGGATCAGCGGAATCAATTTTATTAATAACGGCGGCTGTTGCAAGTCTTAAAGAGGTATTACCGGGGTAATAATAAAGTTCATGCCCGGGTCTATGCGGATCAACAACAGTAAAGGTAACATCAGGTTTGATAAACGGGATATCATTATTCCCCCCGTCCCAGATTATTACATCGGCTTCTTTTTCAGCTTCTCTTAAAATTGCCTCATAATCAACACCGGAATATATAATACTTCCCATTGCTATATGAGGTTCGTATTCTTCAATTTCCTCAATAGTGCAATTGTATTTTTTCAAATCTTCAAGCGAAGCATAGCGCTGAACTTTTTGTTTTACCAGGTCGCCGTAAGGCATCGGGTGTCTTATAGAGACAACTTTTTTGTCTGCATTTCTTAATATGTTAACTACTCTTCTTGATGTTTGAGATTTCCCGGCTCCAGTTCTTACAGCGATTACTGCAACAACAGGTTTGCTGCTTTCAATCATAGTTTCTCTGGCACCCAATAATCTAAAAGAAATACCTTCTGCATTTACAATTGAAGCTTTTGTCATTACATAATTAAATGGAACATCGGAATAAGAAAAAACTACTTCATGGATATTTAATTCTTTTATTAATTTTTTCAATTCGGTTTCATCATAAATTTTAATGCCGGATGGATATAATTTCCCGGCTAATTCGGCAGGATAAACCCTGTCATCTATGTTTGGAATTTGAGTGGCAGTAAATGCAGATACATTATAATCCGGATTATTACGGAAGAAGACATTAAAATTGTGAAAGTCCCTTCCGGCCGCACCCATAATTAGTACATTTTTTTTCTGCATAGAAATAACTCTCCTTTATATTTTTTGATTAAGGAAAATGGAATGCCGTCCTTTTGGGGTGCATTCCAAAAAGATGTTTTAATTATTTTTAATAAAACTCTTGAAAGATATTAGCTCCTACTCTACTGTAACGCTTTTTGCTAAATTTCTCGGCTGGTCTACATTCAATCCTTTTTTAACCGCAATATGATAGGCTAAAAGCTGAAGCGGAATAACCGTTAAAAGCGGCATCAACATTCTTATCGTATCCGGTATTTTGATAGAATAATCGACAAGCTCGTCTATTTTGTTATCATTTTCACTTGCAATGGCAATTATTTTCCCCCTGCGGGCTTTTACTTCTTCTATGTTGCTTATAATTTTATCATAAGTAGAATCTTTTGGTGCAATAAATACAGCAGGCATGTTATCATCAATTAAAGCAATTGGACCGTGCTTCATTTCTGCAGCCGGGTAACCTTCTGCATGAATGTAAGATATTTCTTTTAACTTTAAAGCACCTTCAAGTGCAACCGGGAAGTTATATCCTCTGCCGAGATAAAGGAAATTTTTTACATCCTTAAATTGTTCGGCTATTTCTTTAATCTTGTCATTTAATTTTAATATTTGAGATATTTTATCCGGAATTTTTAACATCTCTTCCCCAATTGTCCTACCATCTATCTGGCTCATGTTTTTTCTGCGGGCGATAAGCAGGGTAATTAAAGCGAGAACAACCAGCTGCGATGTAAAAGCTTTTGTTGAAGCAACACCAATTTCGGGGCCCGCATGTGTATAAACACCGGCTATACTTTCTCTGGCAATTGAACTTCCAACTACATTACAAATACCTAACACTAGTGCCCCGCGGATCTTTGCTTCTCTCAATGCTGCAAGCGTATCGGCAGTTTCTCCGCTTTGAGAGATAAATAATATCGTATCATCTTTTGAAACTATAGGATTTCTATACCTGAACTCGGACGCATATTCTACTTCAGTAGGAATCCGGGCAAATTGCTCAAACATGTACTCACCTACCAAGCCTGCATGCCATGAAGTACCGCATGCAGAAATAATAATTCTTTTGGAATTAACCAGTTGCTCTTCAACATTTAATAAACCACCAAGCTTTGATGTTCCTGAATCCAGTAAAATTCTTCCACGCATAGAGTTTGAAATTGATTCAGGCTGTTCCATAATTTCCTTAAGCATAAAATGATCATAACCACTTTTATCAATTTCATCAAGGCTCATTTCAATTTCATGAATTTCTTTTTCTATTCTATGGTTAGTAATTGTCTTTGCATAAAACCTGTCTTTATATACTTCAACCAATTCACCATCTTCAAGATAAACTACCTGTTTGGTATGTGCGAGAATTGCAGACACATCAGATGCGACAAGGTTTTCGTTTTCACCTATTCCAAGAACAAGCGGTGAACCTTTTCTTGCTGCAATTATTTTATCCGGTTCATTTTGATAGATTACTGCAATACCATATGTTCCTTCAACTTCCGATAAAGCCATTCTAACCGATTTAAATAATGAAAATCCTTTCTTCAGAAAGCTATCTATTAGATGAGGAAGGACTTCCGAGTCGGTTTCAGTAATAAATTTATATCCGAGCTTTTTTAAGTTGTTTCTTAAGACCTGGTAGTTTTCAATTATACCGTTATGTATTACAAAAAGATTTTTTTCGGAGTTAAAATGAGGATGTGCGTTTATTTCATTAGGAACCCCATGAGTAGCCCACCTAGTATGACCAATTCCTAAAGTGCTCCCTCCATTTAAGTATTCAATCTTATCTTCAAGCAGCGATACTTTGCCTTTATTCTTAATTATATAAGAACCTGAATCAGCAATTATTGCAATACCGGCAGAATCATATCCCCTGTATTCCAATCTTTTTAATCCGTTAATAAGGATCGGAATACAATTTTTATTACCTATATAACCTACTATTCCGCACATATTTTACCTTTGCTTTTTATATAAATAGAACTAAAGAACAAAAATAATGCCTGTTAAAGAACATCAATAAAACAAAAATAACAATAAGATTTGAAAATAGATAAGTCTCAAAATTATCCAGTCATGGATTTGTTTTATAAAAATATTCTAATCACATATGATCTCGAAAAATCTCCTGGATACCTGATGCCTTATAAAAACAATATGGAAATTAGGATTTATTATCCAGAATTTATTATCTGGTATCTTGGAATTGCATTACACAAACGCTAATTCACTTTAGCTAATTTACTAATTACCGAGTTAACTTTCCCGTTATTTTTTGATATCATTTTGTAAAAATAAATTCCATTTGCAATTTTATCGCCATCCTGATCTCTTCCATCCCAATATATTTTATTAAAACCGATTTTTAATTCAGATGAGGGGATAGAGATATCTCTTATTAATCTGCCTGCAACAGTATAAATTTTTATCATAAATTCTTGAGGAATGTTAGTACCATATATTTGAAAAGTAAAATATGTATCGTTTTTAAATGGGTTTGGATAATTAAGAACATATTGCAAATCCGGATTTTTATGAACGTTAAAAGTTAATATTAAGCCTGCCGAATCGGATAAATTTCCGGACGCATCTTGAGCATAAATTTGAAGTACATTTGTTCCTTCAGGGAGTTCAGGTTTCCATTCAATCTGCATCTCTGCATTAGGATATGGGGTTGTAGATATATTTACTTCCTTGCTGGAAAAAATGAATGGTTTTTGATTAAAATAAATTGTGAACAAGTTTGTATCCAGTGGTATAGGATTATTATCTCTTAGCGCAATTAATATATCCGGTTTATAAGGGACAACATCGCCATTCACTATTTCCTTGCCGTCAAATGTTACCGTAACTGCCGGATTAATTGAATCCTTAATTACATAAAAGCTTTTTGAAGCAGTATTATTATAAGTGAAAAATTCAGGTTCATTTAGAATTGCCGACGCCGAAATTTTATGGTACTGCCCGCCGGCTAGATTGCTAGATGAAAAATCTCTTGTGACATTTACAAAACTATCTGCAGGGACATTTATTTTAGTCGAATAAAATTCCGAGCTTGAGTTATCAAAATAAAATTTTATTGATGCGCTATCTGCTTGTGTATTCCCAATATTTAAGACTTTTAGATAAACACTATTTGATAACCCGTACTCCAAAGAATCCGAAGCAAACGACATATCTTTATTTATTAACATAATTTCAGGAGGAGTTTTATAGACCACATTAATATTTTTTAACCCGATGTGATTTGCAGGATTATTGGAAGAATCACTTAAAATAAATTTTAATTTTAAATACTCATATTTATTCTTGTCAATTCCGTTAAGTGAAAAATCATTAGGAATATTGTTATAAAGAGTGTCAATTTTTTTTGTAACTTTGTTCAATCCTAAAACAACAGCACTACTTTCACCGCCGGTTCCTGTTTTTTCAATCTCGTATGTTAAATGCTCCCAATTAAAAGCAGGGCCAATTAATGGGGTAGTAATTGTTCCGGCATCATCTGTATAACTGCC
>CAYUVK010000022.1:20159-55975 GCA_964448105.1 uncultured Ignavibacteriaceae bacterium | reverse complement strand
AATATAACTTATCTTATTATTTAAAAACATCTTAGCTCTTCATTTCTCTAATGGCAGTCATTAGAAACTATTGACTAATGACATATTTGGGTTTATCTAAAGTGCAATTATAACTTCTATATAAAAATTAACAGCATTTTTATGTAAATCTTTAAAAATTCCTAATAAACAGAGTTTTTTAACCCGATAATTTTTTAGGGTGGTAAAAAATTCTTCGTCAGCATATAAACAATTGAATCCATTTCCAATTTTCATTTTCTTATATAACTAAATATATTTGTATTCTTTTTTAATAATATGATATAAGATAAATTAGGGTCTTTTCAAAAAGGGAGAAAAACGAATGATTATTGGAAACAACGTATTAAGGGCTGTAGGGGATACTTCATTAGTTCAGCTACATAATGCAGTTCCTTCTGGCTGTGCAAAAATCTATGTGAAACTTGAATGGGAAAATCCGACCGGCAGCATGAAAGATCGTGCAGCATTGGCTATGATTTTAAGAGCTGAGGAAGAAGGAAGGTTACATCCCGGGGATACCGTTGTTGAATATACTGGAGGCAATACAGGCATATCCCTTGCCTTAATTTGCGCTGCAAGGGGGTACCGCCTACATATTATTACCTCCGATGCTTTTGCCAGGATAAGCTGAATCAGATGACCGCTTTCGGTGCAGAAATCACACTGATACCGAGTGAGAATGGCCAGACCACCAAAAAGTTAATCCTAGATATGATGCTGCTGAAAAATTTAGTAAGAAACCTAATACTTACTGGACTGACCAATTAAACAATTTTAACAGCATTGCCGGCTATTTCCCATTAGCTAAGGAGATCTGGAATCAAACAAACGAAAAGATTGATGCATTTGTTCATTGTGTGGGTACTGCAGCATCATCTCGAGGTATGTCAACTGTATTAAAGAGTAATAACCCAAAGATTAAAGTATTTGCTATTGAGCCGGAAGAATCATCGGTACTACTAGGTGGTCAACCGGGACCTCATAAAATTGAGGGTGTTGGTATCGGTTATACTCCGCCGCTATGGGATCCAAATCTTATCGATGATATTATTCCAGTTAAAACAGAAGATGCAAAGGAGATGACCAGGCGTTTAGCCCGTGAGGAAGGTCTTTTTGCAGGTACGTCATCAGGTGCAAATGTAATTGCAGCAATTAAAGTTGGGCAGCAATTAGGCCCGGCTGCTAAAATTGTTACTATAATGGTCGATTCAGGATTAAAATACCTTAGTACGGATGTTTATAAAAAATAGAAAAGTTGATTATAATTTTTATATCTAGAAAAACAATATCCAACATATACTTAATATATATACATCCTCTCAGAAGCCAATGTCTTCTATCTTACAACTATAAAGAAAAAGTTGTATTTATTAGAAAATTACTTTGTTGTAAATTTAGTCTTGTTCCATCAGGCATTTGAGCAGTCCCAAATCCTGATAATTCTTTATCAAACAAAAGTTCGGTTGAGAAATGAGTGTCCCATTTTACTCCAATCCCGTACATAAAACTAAAATAGCTTTCAGCATCTACCTGTCCATCTGAAAATTTATATGATTCATCCATTGGTCCATTATAATATTCCTCCAATTTCCCTTTAATAGGAATACTGATTGAAGGACCTGCAAGAATTTTTAAGAAAGAAATTCGCTGCGGAAATGGCTTTAATTGAATAAGGATTGGTGCTTCAATTATATCAATGTAAACGTTGGTAGTTGCCTGATGTGTATATTTAACATTTAAATTCATGTACGTGTATATACCGCCTTTTATACTGTAGTTTATTTCCGGTCTAATTTTAAGTGCATTATTGATATCCCATAAATAAAATATGCCGAATGTATACTGTTCTTTATAAGTGGTCTTATATTGTCTATAATCCGAAAAACCTCCGTATAAAGCGGAAGATGTTATTCCCGCCATAACACCAAACCTTTTTAGAAATCTCCATGTTGCAGAATCATTATCATTTAATATATAGTTTTCCGAATTCCCAAATATTGCACCTGTTATTACACCGCAAAGGCCAAAAAAAATTGAACCGGCTGCTAATCCTAATTCAGGGCTTCTATTTCTTATAGTGGCGTCACTTCCTCCTTTATAACCGAACACACCTCCAGCAAACATTCCTGCAAATCCATAGTCTCTCATCCCTTTTAAGTGGTTTTTGTATGAAATAGAGCTTATATCTTTTATAGGTTGAGAGAATAATTTTCCATATTTTCTAAACGTACTAATTTTATTTTCCAGGATAACAGCATTATTTACATAAATTACCGAATCATTTTTTAATTGAATACTGCCATTGAATTTAACCGGGTTATAAGATAAATAAGAATTATAGTTGATCTTTTTTACATATTTCAATGGAACTGAAGTAACAGGTTCTGTAACCATACCCAGCCAATAAACCGAATCCCCGCTGATATGCATATCATTACCGCTGCTTTTTTCTCCATTCATAAATTTTATCTCGGCACTTCTGTCTTCAAAAACAGAATTTATTTTTGAATAATAATCCGATCTTGAACCGAAATCTCTTTCTATATATTTATTGCTGCATCCGGTATATACCCACATAAATAATAGACAAAATATCAGAAGATTTTTAAATAAATTATTTTCTAGCATTATACTCCCCCTTTACATTCTTTTGAAGAATCACCTTGATGATAATTTCAAATTAAGATAAAAAAATAAAATTTTCAATAAAATTTTACAAAAATATAGTCTTATCCTGTTAAATAATATTTTATCGATTTAAAGGAATAAACCCTGAGGATATTCGGGCATTTAAAGGAAAATAAATTCATAAGAGAATACATAATATTTTCTTGAACAGCATGGTAAATTTTCAATTCGCTATTCGTTTATTAAATGGAGTTTGCTGTTATCAACATTATATAACATTGGAGCTACAGTTATTTTCGGGTATCTTAATCGAAGTCTTTTTGCTTCACTAATTACAAAATCGATCTCGTTCCCTATCTCAAACATTGGAGCAAAGTGCATAAAATGTTCTTCAGCCCATTCCTTTTCCCATCCCGCATTTTCTACCAAACCTTTAATAAACTGCTCCTTGCGTGCAATAAGATTTACCATACCGCATTTGTTATGTCCTATAAGAACAATATACCTAACACCTCCGACAGCTATCGCATAAGATATTTTGAATTCACTATATCTTAAATTTGCGCCGCCTGCACGTATTATATAAGAGAAATTATCGGGAATACGTAAATGTTTCCTATTATCCATACACATTCCTATCAGAAGCTGTGCCTGTGAATATTTATCTAATTTTTTATTAAGATTATGATATTCCAGCAGAAGTCCGATTGGTGTTCCTTTGTATTCCGGGAAAATATCACCGATGGTTTTTATTTCCACTAATCTTTTCATTTAAATTTATTCTTCCATAAAATGAATAATTCATATTGTTGTCAAATGCATAATTAGGCAGTTGCTTTATGTGAAAAGTACTTTGATCTTTTTATTAAAAAAGTACTCAAGATCTAATGAAGCTCTTTCAATTAACTTTGTTACTGCTTTTGAAAACGATCTAAAAAATTCTATTTCAATAATAATTTTATCACTTTTGGTACTCCTTCTCCATATTCCGATTACCTGACCATACATAATAATTACAGGTCTAAATATTCCATTATTTAAAACAGCTTTCTTTTTATTTTTAATGGTAAGCATGGCATTCCTATCTTTATAGCTGATAATATACTCATCAAATGCAGGTAATAGACTAACTGACTTTAGAGAATTACGAGATATGGAAAAGGAATCCGTCAGCCAATAAGTTTCCAAATTAAAAGTCTCCTGAATAAAATTTGATTTTACTAATTCCAAAGCTGACCTTGCATCTTTAACCGGTAAACCTGACCACCAAACAAAATCCTTTAAAGTTGCCGGGCCATGACTTGAGAAATATCTATTAGCAAGTTCAGCTAATGCTTCTTCTTTTGTAAGTACTTTCTTGTTTGGAACTCTTTCCGGAAGCATAGCGTAAGTTTGTTTTTTCCCTTTAACTTCCCCACTGCACACAATTCCATCTAGCTCAGCTTCCATTAAAAGATGTGATAGCCTATTTTTATCTGTATTAATTTTGGCTTTTTCCAACTCTTTCCTCAATTCTCCGCGGGTTAAATTTTTTCCACCGGATAATGTTCTGATTATAACTTTATTACTTTTATTGAAGACAGCTTCCGTTAGTTCCAACTCTTTGTTTCTTGATTTCATTGAGGATTTTATCTGCGGAGCAGTTAATTGAAGCATCCAGTAAATGTCATCTGCCGAAACAAAATGCCAGGTTGGCCTCAATAAGTGCGAGCGGATAAGTTCAGCATTATTAATAGAAGTGGTTACTATTTTATCTGTTGAACCGGGAAGACGAACACCGATTGCCCATTTAGCCATTGCATAATCCTGGGCCTGGATCGCACCCATAAAACCAACCACATCTTTTACTTTATCAAATATTCTATTTGTTATTTGCTGACTAGATAACCTAACATTTACAATATCTTTAATAGTCATTCTTTAAAGTCCATAGAGTAATTTCATTAGGTGCATTTCAATATTTCTGAATCATTTTGTCGGAGAGATAATTGATTTTAAAGCTACTTTTTTTGACTAAAATATTATTTACTTAATTTTTCAATTTTTAACTTTTCAATATTATCCCCTACCAATAATGCTGAACACTTTCCCTAATATATTTATCGTAAATATTTTCAACTTCCCTCATTGTCTTTTGTGAAAGTTCAGGTAAATCAGCGGCACTAATATTTTCTACAGTCTGATCTTTCCGCTTCGCACCGGGAATAGTGCATGTAACTGCATCAAACATTAAAATCCATTTTAGCGCAAACTGTGTTAAGCTCATCCCTTTTGGACAAATTGCTTTTAATTCATCAACAGCCTTTAAACCGGTATCATAATCTACACCGGAAAAAGTCTCACCGCGATCGAATGCCTCTCCGTGCCTGTTAAAATTTCTATGATCATCCGGTTCAAATTTAGAATTTGGTTTCAACTTCCCGGTTAGCATTCCGGACGATAAAGGCACACGCGCTAAAATACCTACATTACGTTTTTTAGCCTGTTCAAAAAATAACTCCGAAGGGCGATGGCGGAACATATTAAATATTATTTGAACGCTCTGCACATTCGGATATTCTATTGCTTTAAGTGCTTCTTCAACCTTTTCAACACTTACTCCGTAAAATCTTAATTTTCCTGCTTTGATCATATCATCGAGAATACCAAAAACATCCGGCATATAATAAACTTCGGTAGGCGGGCAATGAAGCTGCAGCAAATCAATTGCGTCCGTATCTAAATTCTTTAAGCTGCGTTCTACAAAAGATGTAAGATTTTTTTTGTTATATCCTTCTGCTGTATGTGGATTCAATCTCCTGCCTGCTTTAGTTGCAATAAAGAATTTTTTACTACTTTCTTTTCGCAGCCTAGCCAGCAGCCGTTCACTCCGTCCATCACCGTAAACATCTGCTGTATCGAAGAAGTTCGCTCCAAGCTCTAATGCTTTGCGTAGAGCTTCAAGGGAATCGGAATCATTAACTTCTCCCCAGGTACCCCCGATAGCCCATGATCCAAAGCTTACTTCGGATATTTCCCAGCCTGTTCTGCCTAACTTTCTATATTTCATTAAATACCTCATTTTTTTGCTTTTTGGAATAAAAAATTTAATAAATAATATACACTTCAACAATTTCGATATTATATCTAAAACAATCTTTTTAAAAAAACAGTGACCAATTTTATTAAAACTCTTTTATTTCATGGAATATTATTGGAATGTCTAAAATCATTTTTTTTGAAATTTAAAATCGATAATTTTAACCGATTAAATTTTTTTTGAACTTGTGATCAATAAAGAGTTTTTATAAATATTTTTAAATAATTTAACTTTTTTAATCTATTTATTGATATGGAATATTTAAAGACAATCTTTAATTTAGAAAATAAGGTTGCAGTTTTAACTGGGGGCAGCGGTATAATTGGAAGTGAAATAGCTAAAGGACTGCTGAATGCAGGTTCAAAGGTAGTGCTGCTTGCACGCGATGAAATAAATCTTAAAGAAAAAGTTAAACTCCTTAGTAAATCTGAAAATGAAGTAATCGGATTAAAGTGCAACGTGCTGGATGAAGAGAATATTAAGAATGTTAATGAAGAAATTTTAAATAGATTTTCACGTATAGATATTCTGATTAATGCAGCTGGCGGCAATATACCGGGTGCTACTATTGGGATTGAGCAAAGTATTTTTGATATAGAAATAAATCAGTTTGAAAAAGTAACGGACTTAAATTTAAAAGGCACCGTTATGCCGTCCTTGATATTTGGCAAATCAATGGCGGAACAGAAAAAAGGCTCAATCATAAATATTTCTTCTATGGCTGCTTACAGGGCAATAACACGGGTTGTTGGATATTCGGCAGCAAAAGCTGCAATTGATAATTTTACACGGTGGATGGCAGTTGAAATGGCTTTAAAATTCAGTAATGGAATTAGAGTTAATGCTATAGCTCCCGGGTTCCTTTTAACGAAACAGAACAAACACCTTCTTACTAATGAGGATGGTTCACTTACGGAGAGAGCTAAAACAATAATAAGTATAACACCTTTTAAAAGATTTGGGGAGCCGGATGAAATCATTGGTACAGCTCTGTGGCTTGCAAGTGACGCATCTAAATTTGTTACCGGTACTATAATTCCTGTTGATGGGGGTTTCAGCGCCTTCAGCGGGGTATAATAATTTCGTTTTGAAAAATCTATATTTCTTATATTTTTTACTTTTAATTTTTTACTTTTGACTTTATTCTTGATATGTCTTTAGAACAAACATTGAGATGGTTCGGACCAAAAGATCCTGTAAAGCTGCAGGAGATAAAACAAACCGGTGCAACTGGAATTGTAACCGCACTTCATCATATTCCTATTGGTGAAATTTGGACTGTTAATGAAATAATGAAACGAAAGCAGTTAATAGAATCCGAAGGATTAAGCTGGTCTGTTGCAGAAAGTGTCCCTGTTCATGAAAATATAAAAAAGAGAGAAAAGAATTACAGGCAGCATATAGAAAATTATAAAGAATCAATTAGGAATTTAGGTAAATGCGGTATTGATACTATATGCTACAACTTTATGCCGGTAACCGACTGGGCTCGAACAGACCTAAAAGTATTATTTAAAGACGGCTCAATTACTACTAAGTTTGAAGCCAAAGCTTTTGCAGCTTTTGATCTTTTTATATTGAAAAGAAAAAATTCGGAAAGCAGTTATAACAGTTCACAAATTAGTGCTGCAGAATCTTATTATAAGAATTTAGATGATATAGTAAAACAAAAATTAATACAAACAATTCTGCTTGGATTGCCCGGTTCTTTGGAAGCTTACTCTTTGGAGGAATTCAAATCAGCTTTAAGTGAATATGATAGTATAAGTGAACAAGATCTCTGTGAAAATTTATATTCGTTTATCAGGGAGATAATTCCCGCAGCAGAAGAAGCAGGAGTATTGATGGGCATCCATGCAGATGATCCGCCATGGTCATTGTTCGGCCTTCCGAGAATTGTAAGCAACAAAAAAGATTTGGAACAAATTATAAATGTGGTTGATTCTCCTTCAAATGGAATTACTTTCTGTACAGGTTCTTTCGGAGCCGGATATAAAAATGATCTTGTAGATATGGCGAAAAGCTTCGCAAAGAGAATAAATTTTATTCACCTGCGTAATGTATCGAGAAACGCTGAAGGCGATTTTTTAGAAGAGAATCATCTTGAAGGTGATGTTGATATGTATAGTATTATGAAAGAATTTATTTTCGAACAAAAAAGAAGGATAGATAAAGGAGAAAAAAACAGCCGCATGCCTATGCGCCCGGATCATGGACACTTAATGATCCCGGATCAAAACAAAGAAGGAATTTATCCCGGCTATTCGCTGTTTGGCAGGATGAGAGGTTTATCTGAATTGCGGGGGTTGGAGTTGGGGGTTAGAGCTTCATTAGGGCTTTAACTATTTAAAATATTTACAGCATATAATTATTAGCATCCTTTTTTATTGGGAATATATGACTTTTATTAAGTAAGATTTATACTAAAAATAATTGAACATTTGCATAGTATATAGTAACTTATTTCTTTATTCATGATAAAAAGTTCATATATTTTTTCAAATTTATTAATACATATTTTAACAGGGCAATGAAAAAATTAATCTTAACCTCCTTTATATTTTTACTTATTTTAACAGTCAATGCTCAAGATTTTACAAAGGAAACAAAAAAAGAACATGATGCTAGAATGAAATGGTGGAGAGAGGCGCGATTCGGCTTGTTTATTCATTGGGGATTATATTCTATTCCTGCAGGTGAATGGAAAGGAAAAGCTAACTATGCAGAATGGATTCGCAATCAAGCTCAAATTCCTCTTAAAGTATATGATAAGTTTGTTTCAAAGTTTAATCCCGTAAAATTTAATGCTGAATACTGGGTACGTATGGCAAAGGATGCAGGAATGAAATACATAGTTATTACGTCCAAGCACCATGATGGATTTTGTCTTTTCAATTCAAAATATACAAACTTCGATGTAATGGCTACACCTTTCAAAAAAGATATTCTTAAAGAATTATCCGAGGCCTGTAAAAAAGAAGGAATAAAATTATGCTTCTATTATTCCATAATGGATTGGCATAATCCAGATTATTTACCAAGACGTGGGTGGGAAACAACACGATCTAGCAAAGGTGCCGACTTTAACCGTTATGTGCAATATATGAAAAACCAATTAAAAGAATTATTGACGAATTATGGTAATATTGGTGTCCTTTGGTTCGATGGCGAATGGGAAAATACATGGAATGACAAACGGGGTTTGAAGCTCTATAATTACGTTCGAAGTTTACAGCCTAACATTATTATAAATAACCGAGTCGGCGCAAGCCGGAACGGTTTGGAAGGATTCACTGAAACAGGGAAATTCACCGGAGATTTTGGAACACCTGAACAACAGATCCCGATTACCGGATTACCAGGGATTGATTGGGAATCTTGTATGACAATGAATGACCATTGGGGTTATAACAAGAACGATCATAATTTTAAATCTGCTAAAGAAATTTTACGAATGCTTGCAGATATTGCTTCAAAGGGGGGTAATTATCTATTGAATATCGGTCCAACTGCCGAAGGTGTTTTCCCTCCGGAAAGTGTTGAACGTCTTCATAAAATTGGGAAATGGATGAAAGTAAATCGCGAATCAATTTATGAAACAAGTGCGAGTTTATTCAGCAAATTGGATTGGGGAACATGCACACAAAAAAATATTGATGGAAATACAAGGCTGTATCTTCATGTTTTTAATTGGCCTAATGACGGTAAACTTATTGTTCCGGGGATTTATAACAAACCTTTAAAGTCGTATCTCCTTTCCGATAAAAATAAACTTCCGCTGGATTGCGAAAGGAACGAAGATGCAATAGTTATAAAAATTCCCTCAACCGCTCCAGATAGTATTAATTCTGTAGTTGTGCTTGATGTTTCCGGAAAAGCGGATGTTAATAATCCTCCTGAATTTGTATTTGAGAATAATATTTTTATTAACTGCATGAATTTTCAACTAAAATCTGATCGCGAAAACGTCGAGTTACGCTATACTATAGTTGGCAGCACTCCAGATTCAAATTCATTATTGTTTTCCGATTCTATTCACTTAACAGAAACACGTACCATATTAGCAAGGTGTTTTCGTGATGGCAAACCGGTCAGCGGTACCTCCAAAGAAATATTCACAAAAGTTAAGCCAGAAGAAAGCATAAATATTGAAAATGCTGTTATTGGAATTCATTATAAATATTTTGAAGGCGATTGGGATTCACTACCGGATTTCGATACCTTAAAAGTTTTGGATGAAGGAATTATTCCGAATTTTTCAATAATGTCTGCAAAATCAGTAGATCATTTCGGATTTGAATACAATGGGTATATCAAAATACCGGAAGATGGGGTTTATACTTTTTATACTGCATCCGATGACGGCAGCCGTTTATATATTGAGAATAAATTAATTGTTGATAACGATGGACAACATGGAATTACTGAAAAAAGCGGGGTTGTTCCTCTTGCAAAAGGTTATCATCCGATTCGCGTGACATTTTTTGAAAAATCAGGAGATGAAAATTTAAATGTAATGCTTAAAAGTCAAGATACGGAAAAAATGGCTATCCCGGATTCAATGTTGTTTTGTACAAAATAATATTAAAAAAAATAAATACCGGTTCAAATATTTTTTCCTCAATAATTAAAGATCCGATTTTTTTATTTTATATAATTTCGTTTTAGTGTTTCAAACAATTATTATATAAAATAAGAATACAATTATTGCCGCAGAAGTGCCAAGCACAAATGTGCCTAAGCTGTATAAACGGTAACCTGATTTTACATCGATACCGGATAATTGAGTAACAACCCAAAAGAAGCTGTCGTTAGCATGAGAAAAAACTGCTGACCCGGCACCAATTGCAATAACAACAAAAACCTTTTCAATTTCGGTAACAAAACCAAGGGTATTCATCATCGGCATCATAATGGAAGCTGAAGTAATAAGAGATACTGTGGAAGAACCCTGCGCTGTTTTAATAGCTGCTGCCAGCAAAAAAGGAAGCCAGATGCCTAAGTGAACATTCCCCAAAGTTTCTCCTATTACATTTGCAATCCCGGAATTCTGCAGCACTTTTCCAAAAATACCGCCTGCCCCGGTAATTAAAATAATTGTTGCAGCATCACTTAAAGCTTTTCCAACCCATCCGGTAGTTGAAAACATTTTTTCAAAGTGCAATTTTTTTGGCAGAAGAAACGAAAGGAACATTCCAATGGTAAGCGCAATTACCGGCTCACCAATAAAAGAAATAAAATTAATTATGGTACCATTAATATTCT
The DNA here is from genome assembly GCA_964448105.1 of uncultured Ignavibacteriaceae bacterium. Taxonomy (GTDB): domain Bacteria; phylum Bacteroidota; class Ignavibacteria; order Ignavibacteriales; family Ignavibacteriaceae; genus CAVQBP01. The sequence goes on along the minus strand of CAYUVK010000022.1, from coordinate 44,982 downwards.
TCCCAAATGAACTCACAACCGATTTTAAAACAATTAAAAAGATAGGTACAAAAATAGGAAGAGAAGATTTTAAAGCTCCGGGGGCTTTTTTCATTCGCTCATCTATTTCAGCTTCACTTACTTCCGGATTTGGATCTATATATGTTTTTGATACAAATTTTATCGAATAATATAAAGCCGGAATTAATGCCAATGCACTTATAATTAATCCCCACATTATAACTAATCCTAAATCAGCATTTAATATTCCTGCTGCAGCGATTGGGCCAGGTGTAGGGGGAACAAGAGTATGGGTAGCCATAAGCCCAAGGCTTAAAGCAACAGCAGAACCTGCAAGAGAAATCCCGGCTTTTTTTGATAAACTTTTATTTAAAGGAGAAAGTAGTATAAAACCACTATCGGCAAAAACCGGTATTGAAACAAAATAACCGATTATTCCCATTGCAATAGTTACTCTCTTCTTCCCAATTATTTTCAGGATTTTTTCTGCCATAGTATAGGCAGCACCTGAATTTTCCAAAAAAGACCCGATTATAATTCCAAGAACGATAATAAGACCAATTTTTCCAAGCGTATCTCCAAATCCCTGGTTTATTGAATTAATAATTAAATCCAAAGACATCCCGGCAAAAAATCCATACAGCAGGGCTACTATAAATAGAGCAATAAAAGGATGGATTTTTAATTTTGTAGAAAGGTAAATGATCAGTATAACGCTAATAAATAGATAGATTACAACCATATGGTTATGTTAAAAAAGTCTTAGAAAAATATTTTAAAGTTAAATGAATCTCTCAGCTGAATTGTTAAATTGCTTAACAATATAGCAATTAAACAGTAAAACAATTAAATAACTATATTTTTATAAATAGATTATTTTTGTATTTAATCTTAAAATTATGTTTAAATTTAATGGAGATCTCCTTTGACTTCCGCGCCTGATTTCCCGACTAAAAAATCAAAGTCCGCACCTTTATCGGCCTGCTGAACATGGTCTAGATAAATTTTTACATAGCCTCTTTGGGAATGCAGTTTCGGCGGTTTCCATTCGGCCTTACGCTTCTTTAATTCATCATCTGTTATATCAAGATTCAAATTACGGTTGGCAACATCCAGTTCTATAATATCACCATTCTTTACAAAAGCAAGGTTTCCGCCGATTGAAGATTCAGGTGCAATATGCAATACAACAGTTCCGTAAGCCGTACCGCTCATTCTTCCATCCGATATTCTAACTATATCTTTCACTCCTTTTTTTATTAATTTTTCAGGCAGATCTACATTACCAACTTCCGGCATACCGGGATATCCTTTTGGACCAACACTCTTCAGAACAATTACCGATGATTCATCAATATCAAGAGCAGGATCATCTATCCGTTTATGATAATCTTCCATACTTTCAAATACAACTGCTTTTCCTGTATGCTTCATTAGTTCCGGTGTTGCGGCAGACGGTTTAATTACGGCTCCATCTTCACACAAGTTCCCTTTTAGTACTGCAATACCCGCTTCGGGCTTAAATGGCTTTCTTATACTAGCAATTACATCTTCATTATAACATTTAGCATTTTCATTATTTTCCTTAATACTTTTTCCATTCACTGTTAAAACCTGTTGATGGAGAAGATTTCCAAGTTCTTTAATAACAACAGGCAGGCCGCCCGCATAAAAGAAATCTTCCATTAAATATTTACCTGAAGGCATGAGGTTAACCAATAATGGTATTTTACTTCCTAACTTATCAAAATCTTCAAGCTCTAATTTAACTCCCAGTCTTCCTGCAATTGCTAAAAGATGAATAAGTAAATTTGTTGAACCACCGACAGCCGCATTAACTACAATTGCATTTTCAAAAGCTTCTCTAGTAAGTATCCTTGATAATTTTATATCTTCTTTTACCATTTCAACGATTCTACGTCCAGATAGCTGTGCTAAAACCTTTTTGCGTGAATCAACAGCCGGGATTGCAGATATTCCTGGCAGCGTCAAACCCAATGCTTCAACCATAGTAGCCATTGTAGATGCTGTACCCATTGTGTTACAATGCCCGCTGCTTCGTGATGCGCAAATTTCTGCTTCCAGCATATCTTCTTCATTGAATCTATTTTCTTTCTGCCTTGCTTTTATTGTCCAGCTAAATGAACCGGAACCTATCATTTCTCCTTTGAACCTGCCGCTAAGCATTGGTCCGCCAGGCACAACAATAGTTGGTAAATCAACACTGCATGCACCCATTAAAGTTGAGGGGGTAGTTTTATCACAGCCTGTTAAAAGTACAACTCCGTCAAGGGGATTTGCACGAATAGATTCCTCAACATCCATGCTTGCAAGGTTGCGAAACAACATAGTAGTTGGACGCATAATAGTTTCACCTAAGGACATTACAGGGAACTCAAGAGGAAAGCCGCCGGCTTCAAGCACTCCTTTTTTTACAATCTCTGCAAAATCCCTTAAATGACCGTTGCACGGAGTCAATTCAGACCATGTATTGCAAATTCCAATTACCGGTTTTCCCTTGAAATAATCGTTAGGATACCCCTGGTTTCTTAACCAAGACCGGTGCACAAATCCCATTTTATCCTGACCACCAAACCATTCCTGGCTTCTTAATTTTTTAGTTTCCTTATTCATAATTCCTTATTTTCCTTCTTGCTTTTTAGATTTTTCATAAATTTCCTCTCACCTTCCATTTTACATTATTTGCATTTCCTTTTTAAGAACATTAATTCCATCCGCAGTACCCTTGCTTCCCGGTTGTCCGCCTCCAACTGAAATTTCAAATTTTCCAGGAATAATTATTCTTTCATTACTGTCATTAATAATTGAAAAAGCATCAGGCGAAATAGTTAACTCAACCGTTTTATTCTCACCCGGCTGTAGATAAATTCTTTTAAAACCTTTTAATGATCGAATAGGAACGGGAACAGGTGCATTCAAATCTGAAATATAAACCTGTACAACTTCATCCCCGGCTACCTTTCCGATGTTTTTAACATCCACAGATATTTTCACAGAATCTCCTATTTTATATTTATCCTTCATATTAAAATTATCATATCTAAATGAAGTGTAACTCAGCCCATACCCAAACGGATATAGAGGTTCACCTTTAAAATACCTGTAAGTTTGATTTGTCATATCATATTGTTCAAAAGAAGGCAAATCCTTAACGGACTTATAAAAAGTAACCGGCAATCTTCCGCCAGGATTATAATCGCCAAATAAAACATTAGCAATTGCTGTTCCGGCAGCCTGCCCAGGATACCATGCTTCGACTATTGCAGGAATATTTTCTTCTTCCCAATTTACAGCAAGGGCACTTCCGTTTAATAAAACCAATACAACAGGTTTTCCCAATGCACTAATTTCTTTTATTAATTCTTCCTGAACATCAGGTAGAACCAGGCTTGTTCTATCACCATGATCAAAACCTTTAATATCAATATCCATCTCTTCCCCTTCCAATCTTGCAGTAAGACCCATACATATAATTACTACATCAGCTTGTTTGGCTACATCTAGAGCTTCTTCCTTTAATTCTTCTTTAGGATTCTCTCTAGGTACTGCCCATACTAATTGAACTTGCGCATCTCCATATGTTTCCTTAGCGGTGACTTTTAATTTATATTTTTTACCTGCCCCTAAATTAACCGGGGCAGATTTTCTTAAACGGGGATCATTATATTCATCTCTAAAATGATATGAAGTATTTGCGATAAGAGTATCATTTAAATAAAGATTAACATTACAAGTAGTAATTATACCCAACTGGTATGAACCTGATTTAGATGGTTTGATATCTCCGCTCCAAACAACACCGAAATTATCATCATCCATATCCTCCCTTGGGGCTCCATCTCCCCAATTTGAATTTAAGATACTATCGACTGAAGAAAAAAGAACCGGACCAATTAAATTTGTGCTATTGTAATAATCAACTTTAAGACCTTTTTCATTGTTCCCATGAGACAATGCTTCAGCAGGAACAATTTCAAATTTCGGAACACCCTCCGCTAATTCACTCCCTTGAGCATATAAAACTTTAGAGTGACCTGATAATTTTACTTTGATACCTCTAAAAGGGGTAATAGGGTCCGAAGGTATCCCGTTATAATTTCCAAGAAGCATCATCCATTCATCCGAATTAGGACCAATAACTGCAACAGTACCGATATCTTTTTTTAACGGTAAAACATTATTTTCATTTTTCAATAAGACAATAGATTCTTGCGCCGCTTTTAATGCAAGCTCATGATGTTCCTTACTATCAACCACACTGTAAGGTATTTTTGTATATTTTACCATTTCCGGGGGGTCAAACATTCCAAGTTTCACGCGTGCGGTAAAAAGTCTTTTAACGGCTGTATCTATTTCTGTTTCGGTTATTAATTTTTCTTTCACAGCTTCATTCAAGTATTCATAAGTTGTTGCACATTCAAGATCGCATCCAGACTTAACCGCAAGAGCAGCAGCTTCCTCAGGTGTCTGTACAATTTTGTGATGCTGATAAATATCTCCAATTGCCCCGCAATCGGAAACTACATAACCTTTAAAGTTCCATTCGTTTCTTAAGATGTCTATTAATAATCGTTTGCTCCCGCAGCAAGCCTCACCTTCGTACCTATTATAAGCACACATAACTGAATACGCTTTCCCTTCTTTGATTCCCATTTCAAATTGGGGGAGATATGTTTCCCTGAAGTCTCTTTCATCGGTCATCGCATCAAAATAATGCCGCTCCTTTTCCGGCCCGCTGTGAACAGCAAAATGTTTAACCGTCGCAATTGTTTTAAAGTATTTTGGATCATCCCCCTGTAATCCTTTAATAAACTGTACAGCTAATTTGCCTGTTAAAAAAGGATCTTCACCATAAGTTTCCTGTCCCCTCCCCCAACGCGGATCTCGAAAAATATTAATATTAGGCGACCAAAAAGTTAAACCCTGGTAAATATATCGTTTTCCTTTTCTAACAAACTCATGATGCTTTGCTCTTGCTTCGTCGGAAATTGCAGTAGAAACCTGCAGCATAAGAGCTTTATCCCATGTAGCACCTAAACCGATAGCCTGCGGAAATACAGTTGCTAACCCGGCACGAGCAACCCCGTGCAGACATTCATTCCACCAATTATATTCAGGTATTCCTAATCTTTCTATTGCAGGAGCCGCATTCATCATCTGTCCAATTTTTTCCTTAAGAGTCATCCGGCTTACTAAGTCATCAACACGCTTTTCAGTACTTAATTTAGGATTTAAAAAAGGAAATTTGTATTCATCCTGTGCATTAGTATTTGAAATAACCATCAGCATAAAAACACCGATTAATTTTATAAGAAAGGTCCGCGAAGAAAAAGATATAATTTTTTTCATTAATAATATCCTGATTTTTTTATACTATAATTAAAGAAAAAATTTTTAGCCGATTATTTCAAGATTTATACGGCTGGTCATTTATGAAGCTGTAAAACTTCAATGCCTGCCAGCAAAACTGTTCCAATACCATGCACGTCAATTAAAGGAGCTGGACGATTATAATAAGATACTAAATCATCACTTACTACTGTTCCGGTGCAGACTCCTTCAACCTCTCCATTGGGGAGTATTTTAGATTTTACTCCCTCCCAACCTTTTTTTGCAATAGATGCAAATCCCGGTTCTATATATTCTTTATTAACAGCCCCGGCAATTGAATAAGTAAACATCGCAGAACATGAAGTTTCAAGATATGAATCCTGTTTATCCAGTAATTGATGCCACAAACCATTGTCACTTTGATATTTTGAGATCCCAAGAATATGTTTTCTTAACAGCGTTATTAATGTATCCCGTAAAGGATATTCAGCCGGAAGCCTGTCCAATAAATCTACTTGAGCCATCATTGCCCAGCCGTTTGCCCGGCCCCAAAATGCAACTCCGTGTTGTTTTGTATCGCTATACCAATTATGGAACATCAATCCCTTTTCTTCATCAAATAAATATTTGTGAAAGTTAATAACCTGTTTAGCAGCATCATCAAAATATTGCATTTTGCCGGTCAACTCACCCAACCTAGAAAGGAATGAAACACTCATATAAAGATCATCGGCCCACAATGTATATTTTCGCGGGAATGAACGGACAAATGTTTCATCTTCCAAACGATACTGCTGAGTCGAAATGTAATTAACTGCCTGATCTATATAGGTTTTATAACCTTCCTGAGGATTAAGATGATAGACTTCTATTAAGCTTGCACCCATAGCACCATAATCATCAAGCTCCGCCATAATAAATCGCTGGGCAAATGGATAACTCCATTTATCTTCATTACTGTACTTATCTTTAAAATATTGATAGTTATCAAAGCTAAAAGCAATATTTTTAAACGCGAACTTGCTGAAATCTGAATTATTCAAAACTTTTCCCAACCTAATCATAGCTATATTAATTATACCATTCCAATAACGCCAATCATTATACCGGCTCACAATTTGCAGGTGAGCATCAGAAGGTACTTCTGTTGTTGATAAATATTCCTCCCCATTTTTTTTATCTGTAAATTTAAAAGAGGCGTCTTTAAGTATACCATCGGCTATCGTTTCAATTACATTCTTCGTATCCTTATTATCACTTACTCTTCCCAGTTCGGCACAGGTAAAAAAGCCCGGTGAAATAAAAATAATAAATGAAATAAACAGCAGCTTCATAATATGAATAAGTCAATTTAATAATCTAAATGAAAAATTTTAAATAATGTTATAATTGAATTTTATAAATCCATCAGTATCCTATTTTTCCTGAATTGGCGGAAATGCCCCAATATAGGTTTTCGATTGACCGATCAGCTTCTGAATTTCAGAGGGCAGTTCTGCTGCAGTTTTGGAATCGGGAAACTCCGATAGTAAATGATAGTTGTCTAATTCGTGACTCTTAAATAAAGGACCATTATAATTTGAAAAATATTTGCTGTGAGAAGAAAATTCAGGATGAAGTTTATTTAAAGCTTCCGGAGAATCTAAAATAACCTGACAATTATTATTCTTTGCAGGGCTCCAATAGATTAAAGGATAAGAAGCATTCTCATCTTCGCACACATACACATTGTAATCTATTTCTTTAAGCTGTGAATTATTAATAGTATCGCATATAGATTTAGGCTGCCATACAAATAATAAAGGACGATTAAAATTTTTATCTCCCGTTAAAAGATTATTTTCAAATATATGTCCGTCCCGTTTATCAATATCCGGTCCGGTACTCGGATGCCACCCAAAGTGATCATTAACAGCGGTTCTTTCGTTGCGACCGATAACTGCCATACTGTTTACATAAGTATTTTGGTAAAAATGAACATTCGAACTATTGAGTGCCCAGGAGCCATGGTCGCAGTTAACAAAAACATTCCCGGCACAAACAGCACCTTTAGAAATCTCAAAGAAGAACCCGTTTTGGCTTGGCCAGGGCTGATTATTATTGATTGGTTCATCTGTCCTACCAACACTTTCAACCCAATTATTAATAAAGCGACCATCTACTTCACCTACATCAAACCAGACTCCATTTGAATACGGCAGATCAATAATCAGGTTATCCCTGACGGTAGCACGATAGCATTGATTAAAAATTTTAACTGCCGCAGGATAATAACCGGTTATTCTTTCAATGTTATTGCGGGTAAAAATATTTTTTTCCAGCAGAACATCGGATGAAGCTATTATGTAAATCCCTTCAGTGCTTGTATCGCTTATTTTACAATGCTTTATAGTCAAACTATCTCCCCTAAAATATCCAGCCACCCGGGAACAGAAAGAGATAGTACAATTTTCAAGGGTAGTACCAATTACATCCTTTCCATGTTCGTATTCAGGTGATACTCCTTCGGGTTCAGTTCCTTCAATTTCAATAGCTCTGTAAGCATATTGAGTAAATGTAATTCCTTTAATTTTCGGACCTCTGTGATCATTTTTCTTTCCATGAACATCTTTGGTAGTTCTTAACAAGGCTACATTAAAAGCTGTTATTTCAATTAATCTGTTAGTAGGATTAACACCTATATAAACTGTCTTGGAATCATAATCAATATAGTATGAATTGGAATCTACCTCACCTTCCCAGCCAGCCGATTGTAAAAATCTCCCATCAACAAAAACCATATCATTATTAAAACGATGCAGAGGAGTCTTCTTTCCTTCCCTGTTACGCCTCCACCAGCTTTGCGGTTTCATAGGAAATAAATGTGACCATGTTGTTGTCCATAAACCATTTCCTAGATCCTGCCAATCTTTGGCTACAAAAGTCCCTTTAAGAATAGGCTGTTCATTTTTATATGGCTGTATCGTGATTCCTTGATTTAATACCAGGTTACCTGTTCTATATGTACCTCCACGCATTACAATAGCATCACCGGTTTTAACACGTTCTATGGCTGATTCAATTGTTGAAGGTTGAGAAATTGATTCACCTGACGCATCGAATTTTCCATCAGGTGCTACATAATATATTCTACCTCCTACTTTTGGCAGATCATAATTTTTCTGGATTGGACCGTAAGGGCCACCGGAAGGCTGTGCTATAATTACCGAAGCAAAGATTAGAAAGAAAAGAATAGAGTTAATACAAACCCTTGCATAATTTCCTGAATGCTTAGTGTAATTAAATTTCATTTTAAATGTCCTATAAGAATTTTTTTGAAAAAAAATTATTAATCGGCTATAAATTAAATGGATTATTATTACTAATTTATTTCTTTTATCAACGAATCAAAACCATTTTCTTGGAAAGATTTTGATTTTCTATTTCTATATTAAAGGAATAAATTTCTGTGTTTTCCTGTATATTTCTTTGTTCTGCGCCATTTCATACCGCAGAATATTCACTCAATGTTTTTAACCAAAAGATTTAAATTGACAGAAAATTTTTATTGTAAATTACAGCTTTATGACATAATTTTAATTCTGTAAAATTATATTATTAAAATAAGAATAATATTTCTTTGCACTTCTCGATTTATCTGTAGCATTCTTCTCCAGTAAGATTTGTACTCAAGCGATACAAATGCTCAGTCAAATATTTTAATAATTTTTATCTAATAAATAATCGATATAATAAATTTGAAAATATTAATATTCTTTATCTTATTAGGATTAATATCATACGGACAAAAAAAATATGTTTGCTTTTCATTCGATGATTTACCTGTTGTAAGTTACGGTATTTCAGATACTACATTTCAAAAAGATTTAATTAAGAATCTCACATCTTCACTTAAAAGAAATAGAATACCAGCGATAGGATTTGTGAATGAGAAAAAACTATATAATAAAGAAGGTTTAATTCAATTCCAGGTTGAACTACTTAAGTATTGGGTAGATAATGGCCTGGATTTAGGCAACCATACATTCTCTCATCCCGATTATAATTTGGTTTCATTTAAAGTTTATTCTAAAGATATTTTGACAGGAGAAGCTATTACAAAAGAAATACTTTCTAATAAAGGGAAGACAATTAAATACTTCAGGCATCCTTTTCTGCACACCGGCAACTCAAAAGAAAAAGCTGATTCACTGGATAATTTTCTTTTAAATCATGGATATATAACAGCACCGGTAACAATTGATAATGAAGATTATTTATTTGCTGTTGCATATAAAAGAGCTAAAGTAAAAAAGGATAATCCCCTTATAAAAGAAATCGGACATGCTTATATCGATTATATGGAAAAGAAATTGAAATATTATGAAAAGCAATCTCATAATTTATTTGGAAGAAATATAAAACAGATTTTACTTCTGCACGCCAGCTGGCTTAATTCAGATTATATTGATTCTTTAGCAGTCATGTTTAGGAAGAATAATTATGAATTTATTACAATGGATCAAGCACTTGAAGATGATGTATATAAATCTTATATAACTGTATATGGTGATTGGGGAATTTCCTGGATTGATAGGTGGGCACTTTCACAAGGTAAAAAGGGAGATTTTTTTAAAGAAGAACCTGCTACACCTGATTATATTAATAAATTATCAAAATAGACTATATATTCTTTTTGCTGCACATATAAATTTTGAGAACAGCCCTATAAAAAAGACAATTAATATGATAAAAAAAATCGCAACAATCCTACTTTTAATGATTTTTCACTTACCGGTTTTATTCGGACAAACAATAAATATTACCGATAAACTAACCGCAACTAAAATAGCTGAAGGTGTTTATGTTCATACCTATGATAACAGCAATGGAATTGTTTTTATTAATAATGGCGAAGCAATTATTGTTTCAACTCCTCCATCAGATGATGCAACGCTGAAATTAATAAACTGGACAAAAGAACAATTTAAAGCAAAAATAGTTGGTTATATAATTGATAGATGGCACCCGGATGCAATGGAAGGTTTAGATGTTGTACAAAAATTAGGAATAAAATCATATTCGTCTGAATTAACAAGAACTATTGCAAAAGAAAAAGGGCTGCCAATTCCAGATGCTGGGTTTGATTCCAAATTAGAATTAAAAGCAGGGAATGAAAAACTTATTTGCCAATATTTCGGACCAGCACATACGATAGATGGAATTGTTGTTTGGATACCGAAAGAGAAAATATTGTTCGGCGGAAATGAGATCAGAAATTATAACGGCTGGGTAGGCAATATTGCCGATGCAAACCTGAATGAATGGTCAAATACTATTAAAAAAGTGAAGAACGAATTCGGCTCCGCAAGAATCGTTATACCGGGGCACGGAAATTACGGCGGACCTGAATTATTAGATTATACAATTAATTTGTACAAACCAAATAAATGGGGACAGATACTTCGTGATCACAATATAAAAAGACTTCCAATATTTAAAGATTACGGAGATATTTTTGAAACAGCCGAAAAAGACTCAACAACCGGAAATACTCGAATATTAAAAGAAGCTATAGTATTTATTGATAATAATAAACGATATATTAAAGTTGAATCACCTCTAATTGAACATTACGTTGAAAATAAAAGCATTAAATCTGAATATGGACGATTAAGAATTTATAATAAATCAACTGGAATTGATAATCCTCAAACCGATTTATATTATAACGGTTTGATTATTAATTTGCGTAATGATGAAGTCGGAATCGAAATAATAGTTAGAGAAATGATACGATGAAAATATTATAAAATCATTTAGTAAAAAGACATTGATTAATCCAAAACAAAAGTCGTTATACTTAACGAATCCAGAGTAGCATAAAAACTTCCGATTAATGCGGGAATTACATCTCCCTTCTCACAATTCTTTATACTTGATGTGGTGTAAGATATAAAACTATTAAAACTACAGTTTTTCAAAATATATTTCTGTTTAATTGCAGATAATCCCTCGTTTATTGAAACAATAACTAATTTAGAATCATTTTTATAAACTGTTGTAAAAACCAATTCTTGAGGATTGCTTGTTTCATTTAATCATTTTATTTTTCCTTAATATAGCTGCTAAATTGCAGTGGTTTATTTTTATTGTACAGATCCTTCAATTCATAAAAGTTATTATCAACATTTTTCATTAATTCACTAATATTATCCATAAGTATTAATTGATCAGAACTCAAATTTTTAACATTCATTGTCGTATCAGAAGAAATAGGAGAACTGTTGTAGTAGGTATACTCATTTCCTAATACTGAAGCAAAATCATGACACAATACATCAAGAATCGGATGCATTCCCACTCAAAAAATTAGGAAAATAAAAACAAATAAGCCGGTGGGTACAAGTTGTTTAAATTCTACTTAAAGGCTGGAAAGAGAATGGATACGGCCTGTTCAGAAAATCTAACATCAGAATGATTTTTCATATTCAATCAAATTTACTATGAAATACAATTAATACTTAAAATTTTTTCTAATACCTAACTTAATTATAATCCGCATCATTAAATTCAATACTCATACTTATGTATGCCTGTGTTTGGGTATAATGAAGTTACCGAATTAAGATCATTTTCTTTTGGAGATGAACATTACCTGCATCCATTTGGTAAAAATAAACACCTGAAGGAACAGTATTATTCAAATCATTTGTTGCACTCCATACAATAAAATGTTCGCCAGCACTTTGATATGAATTAATAAGTGTTTTTACTTTTCGGCCGACCAGATTATAAATATCAAGTTTGACAAAAGAAGGTTTTATTAAAGAATATTTTATAGTTGTAGTTGGATTGAACGGATTCGGGTAATTTTGGGATAGACTGAATATTTTGGGTATGTCCAAATGTTCAACTGCATCGGGAGTTGCTTCCGATACAAAAGTTGTTATGCTCGATGCATCGAGTACAACGGTGAGACTATTGTTGTTCAAATTAATATTACTTCCTTGCAAGCAATTTTTAGTTTCAGATGTAACATAAGGTATAAACAATGCAGCGTTTACACCTCCCTCTTTCTGCAAAGTAAATGTCTGTTCTACCGTTGATAGATTGTTATTTATAGCAACGATAACAATTTTAGAACTATCTTTATATGCAGTTACATACACGTTTGCCTGAGGATTTGCAGTAGCATTTACCCTGAAAAATCCAGGACGGATAAATCTTGCATACTGCGACATCACATAACCGCGTTTAGATACATTTCCATCTTCATCAATCGGACCATAAAACCTTACTATATACCACCATATATAAGCACTCATACCCGCATTCATACAATCATTAATTTCTTTGCCCGTTCCAAGATTAGCTGCCCAAGAAATATCTAAATTAAGATACTCGGTCATCCAAATTTCTTTTCCTTTGCTTTCAGCAAGCGGATAATTTTCCAGCCCACCTCCGTATATATGTCCGCCTATAATTGATACATTAACTGCTGCAGCAGGATCATTGAGTATGGGATCGGACAAGCTCTTGTCGAAATGGGCAGATTCGGGTACAATGATATTAGTACCAATGGATGCTGCATTTTCCTTGACAAACTTGAGCAACTCTCCGGCATTCCAATCACAAGATTCATATCCTACATGAACATCTGGTTCGTTTTGAACTGAAACTGCATAAATAGGAACACCATTACTTGCCATGTAATTAACAAATGATTTTAAGTGAGCAGCATAAGAAGCATAAGAAGTATCGTTAAGTCTGCCGCCAACAGTAGTATCATTACTTTTCATCCAAGCCGGAGGCGACCATGGTGATGCAATAATTGTGACTCCCATTGAATAAGCTATTTGTGAAGTGGGAACATTGAGATTAAATTCATTTTGCTGGTTTGGAACTCGTAATCGAAGTATGGTAAAGCCAATTTGACCATCTCCGGTACCGAAGGCTGTATTTATTTGATCGGTAGTCATATCGTCTCGCCAGGGAAGAATGTTTGCAGCACCGAAGCCTCTGATAATCTGACGAGTACTATCTAAATTGATTAACGCAGCATTGGACTGTGCATGTATCTCAGAAATGAATGCAATTGAAACAACAAAGTAAAAAAAACGAATAACAGTTTTCAAACCCTCATTGCTTTGTAAACTTTTTTTCATGATATACCTTTTAAACTTTCTATACAAAAAATTTGATGACTTAATTACTATTTCTCTATCTAAATCTGTCCATAGTTATTGCGATATCTATTTTAAAAGTAAAAACTTCTTCGTTGAACTATAATCCCCGGCCTGAAGTTGAAAGAAATATACTCCGCTTGCAAGACGGTTTGCATTCCAGAGCACTTTATAACTCCCTGCTTTTTTTGTTTCATCAACCAGTGTTGCTGTTTCTCTTCCCAGCAGATCATATACTTTCAATGACACAAAGGATTGCTTTGGAATATCAAATGAAAATGTCGTTACTGGATTAAACGGGTTGGGATAGTTCTGGTAAAGCCGGAAATGCTCAGCGTTATTCTTTCCTTCAATAATATTATCGGGAGCAGTTTGCTCTATATCGATTAATTCAATACCGTTTCCTGTACCGAGATTCCTTGTATATTTTTTATCCACTGAATTATTCCAATGTTCATGCACGCCCAAACTAGCTATGTAAACACCAGTGTTGTTAGGATCATACTTTATACCATGGGGCCAATTTGCCGAATCTGCTGCCTGGTGAAGATAATCATCTACACCGGACATTTGAACAGAAGGATCTGCACCGCTTTCAGTTGTGAATTCAGACCTTAAAAAATCATAACCGACTGATTCAATTGCAACAGGATCGAGTGAAACAAATAAAGATGATGTATAATCGTTATTAAATGGCGGCATCTTCCATTTTATCGGCTTGTTAAGTTCCCAGTCTGATGCCCATAGGGCATCCATTATATAAACGAGATTTTTTCCACCTAATAATTTGTGACTCATTATATCGACCTGGACTCTATAAAGTCCATAACCGGTGCGTCTTAGATCACCAAGTCCTTCGGGACTAACCAATCCATTATGAAGATGAGAAGCAAAATCACGTGTATGTGATCCGAAATGATTTTTTGCAAACATAGTCATTCCGGCACGCTGGTGTCCTTTCAGCATTGGTATATTTAATATGTATTCTGCATTTTCAAAGATAGAATAAAGGTAATCATCATAAACAGTATCGCCTTCCGGTGTTCTTAAAACCGTTCCTTTATCGGAGTATGTTATTTTTGCAGTTGTGCTGGCAACAGCTTTTTCTCTTCCGAGGTAAGAATAGTCATTATGATCAAGATAATGAACATTAGGGAATTCCGAATGCCATACATCATATAAATGTTTATAGATATGTTTCATTGGATCACCTACATAAATATCACTTTGGGCCACACCGACAATGTTTACGAGCTGCCGTAGAACTGCAAGAACTGATGCTACCGATGTTTCGGAAACACCATGATAAGAAGTTGATGTTAAATCCGCCGGATTGACGTGCATTGCACTTGTAGCGTTTGTTTTGATGAATATCTTTTCTCCTTTTACATAATTAACTGCTCCTTTCCCGCGTATGGCATTATGATACCGGAATATAGTATCCCACGCAGCGCTATCGCTTGTCTGTCCGGTTAAACTTTTCAAAGCTTCGGAAAGCATTCTATCAACTTCCGTCTGATTCATATTTTCGCTCATGAAATATCCATTCTCCGGATCATCCACAATGCATTTTTCATTTGTTGCATCCGGATTATGAACCCACACAACTCTACCGGGAAATATCCCTTTTGCAATTCCAATTGGATGATTAGCAGAATCGATCGGCCCGGTTAATAATTTCTTGTAAGCCGACGATGAATAAGATGCAGTGCCGGTGTTTGACACCAGGAATGAAGCCACAATCATACTACCAAGAAAAAGAATTAATGCAACAGCATATTGTGCTTTGCGAAAATAGTGCCTTGCTTTTTTGAAAGAAAACACTGTAGCTGCAAGTCCTGTAATATATAAAATAAAACTGCTTGCAATTGGAGCAGCTACTTTCATACAAGGGTATTGTGCCCGGCTTGGTTTCGGAATTACACGTACAAGAAACCAGATTAAACAAGCTAATCCTGTGAGAGGAAAAAGCCATCTGGAGAATTTGTTATTGTAATGAAAAGCATGATAATGGTTTTTCCCGGACAATTTTTTTTGGTAGCTAAAAGATTTATTCGGAATCATATTCTGATCCTTTCCTAAAATTCAATATGATATTTAACTTCCAACTTATATCCACCCTCATACAATATTGTTAATTTATCCTACCCTTTTTCAACTTCAAAAGATGAGTATCAGAAAGAAAATTTGGGAACGGGTATACTAAAATTTGTTTGATAATCCTTCGGCAAAGGACAGTACATATGAAAAATTTTTTCCCCATAGCTATTTCTTTTTGTATCTAATAACTAATGAAAATTTTTAAAAATCCCTTTATTTGCTGCAGTTTGGATCATACAGAAGTGTTATCCCTCCTTCTTAATTAAAATAAGTATTTTAAATTAAAAAAGAGAGGTATTTTTTAATGGAAAGATAGAAATGGAAAGATAGAAAACTACTATAACAGAATTATGGTTTTTTTTGCAGATAGGGATAGAAGTTTAGTTTTTGATAATTCCTGGCTTTTCTAGAAAATGTAATAAATTTTTATTTCTTTTCATCAATATTAAATTGAGCGGTTGCACCCTGTAGTTCCTTTGCCATTGATGATAATTGAACAGCTACTTTATTTACTTTTTCATTTTGAGTATAAACCTTTTCTGTTTCCGTAGAGATTTCCTGGATAGTAGATGCATTTGTTTTGCTTATCTCGGCAACATTCATTATAGTATCAAGTGTGGTTTGCATATTCTCTTTAACTTCAACAGTCGATTTCATATTTCTTTCAATTACACTTGTAACCACCTCAATTGCGGACTGTAATTCCCCTGCTAATTTTGTTGCCTTCGCATTAGCATCTTCCATAGATTTAATTTTTTCGTTCATAGAAGAAGAGTTATTCAGTAATTTTTTTAATGCATCGCCAGATTGATTGGCTAATACAATTCCTTCGTTAACTCCTGAAACAAGTTTTTCAATATGTGAATTTGATTCATCAATGTTCTTTTTCACATTATTGATCATTGTAGAAGTTTCTTTCGTTGCTTTTGCAGATTTTTCCGCGAGAACTCTAACTTCATCTGCTACAACAGCAAAACCCTGCCCAAATTCCCCAGCTCTGGCAGCTTCAATTGCTGCATTTAAAGCAAGTAAATTTGTCTGCTCGGAAATATTTTCAATTGTTGCAACAATAGAACCAATATGTTCCGATTGTGCACTCATTTCTTTTATTTTATCGGAAAATATTTTAACAGCTTCTTGTATATTAACTATTTGCTTTAAATTTTCCATTACAGATTCGGCACCTTTTTTAGCTATCTCAATGGATTCAAAAGAAGCTTTTGAAACAAGCAGTGCATTTTCATTAGCAGTATTAATTGATTGACAGATTTTATCTGCAGCGGTTGCGGCATTATGGGCCGTTTTTTCTTGTTCTATAGCTGCATGAACAGTGTTTTCAATTTCCAAATTGATTTGATGGATATGTTCTGTCGCTCTATGAACGGATAAATCTTCATTTTTAAGACTTGCAGCCATTTCATGAATAGCACTTGCATTATTATGTGAAGCTTCAACCGAACTTTTTACTGCATCACTTAGATTTTCACCTATTGATATTAATTGGTTTGCTCTTTGTGCCAAAGTTGAAAATAAATCTCGAAAGCTTATAGGTTCTGCATTAAATGTAGCTACGGGAATCCCTGCCGAGACAGCTTCATTAATATACGGAATTAAATTTTGATCAAAGATTGCTATTGCTATTGCATCATATTTCTGTGCGATTGCAGATTTAATAGCTGGACCGAAAACATCGGCACTTAAATTTATACTGCCTTTCTGGTTTATTCCTTCAGGTAATATCCATTCTACCACTGCATTATAGCTGTGTAATTCATTCGACGCGGCGGTAAATCCTTTTTTTACTGATGACCAGAAAGGATTCAATTCTCTGCCAATATAAGCTATTTTTATTAAACGGGGTGACCTTTCAATCGGTTTAGGGCGGCGTTGTTTCATAAAATCAGATTCTATAACACCAATACCTTCTTTCCAGAATTGCTGATAGTTTTCCAAAGTTATTAGATCATTAGTTGTTAATAACCTAGGCTGTGCCGGGTGCCACCTTTTCACTATATGATTAAATAAGTGAATTAGCGGATCATGACCCTGTGCAAATGTATCCTGCCCTAGTGTAGCAGTTACTATTCCATTTTTTATATATTTCATGGTATCGTCTGCTAGATCATGACAGAACAGCAGAATTTTTTTTGCATTATTCGTGTCATCAATTGCTTCTGCAACTCTACCGCCCATAGCAAATGTAATATAAAATGCAGATAAATCAGGATATTTTTTTATTAACTCTAATGATTTCTGATATATAACATCAACGGATTCAAAAGTCTCAACGGATTCCGTAACTTGAAGCCTGGGATATTTTTCCCGTAGAATATTTATAAATCCTTTGCGCCTCAGCTCAAGCCCGGAAGCAGAAAAACTTCCGGTAACAATAGCTATTTTTCCTTTCCCATTTAATTTTTTTCCTGCATACTCACCAAGCGCTCTGCCTTCAAGGTAAGAATCGGCACCCACATAACATAACCTCTGACAAGGTTTATACACCGCAGAATTATATTCTTTTGCAGCTTCCTGCATTTTAGCTGAAATCAAATTAATGCTTTCCGCAAGGCTTTTGATTTCACTGGCAGCTTTAATTTGGGTCTGACCGGAATTAACTGAAAATGTAGCAGTAAGATTTCCATGTGATAATTCTGTTAAAGCATTTACAAGTGAAATAAAATCCTTTTGGGCAATTTCTTTTGCTTTTCTACTTAATTTGGTAATATATTTTAGATATAAAATCCCTATATAAAAAAGGATTAAAAATGAAATACATACATATCCCCAAGTTCCGAATAAAAATGTATTGCCTTGATTATCAGGAATTGATGACTTGATTTGCTCATATCCCAAATATTGCAAAAGAGCAAAGAATAATAGGATCAAGATCCCAACAAGTAATTTATATTCTAAAATTTTTTTAAAAAATGAATAAAACATACAAAATCAAATGATATTCAGTAGTTTTATTATCGCATATTTATTTAAAAAATTTACACACTTACCAAATCTATTATTTTTTGACTCAATTAATTATAATATATATTTACGGCCGGTTTGCATAAAAGCATTTATATTTTCGGTTGGAACTTCCTGGGGTAAGTCGCATCCCGTACTTAAAACAAAATTCGAATACGGCTCCATACTTTTAAGCAGTTTGATAACATCTTTTTCCACATCTTCCGGTCTTCCATTCAGAATTGCACCAATAGGACTGATATTCCCTATAATAGCAACGTTTTGAGATATTTGTTTTGCTACTAATGGAAGATCAACACCTATTTCAGGTGAATCTAAACTGATTGCATCGACACCGGATTCCGCCATTTTCTTAACAAGATGCATGGTATTTCCACAAATATGATAAATAGTGACAGCTCCGGTATGTTTACAACTCTCTATAATCTGGTTAATATATTGACCGGAAAATTGTTCAAATTGTTCTGGCCCAAGCATAACAGCACTAGGCTCTAATACACAAATCATCTGTGCGCCGGATGTAACTAAAAGCCGGACATATTCAAGAATTTTTTCAGTCATGAATTGACAAATCGTATGTAGTTTATCAACATTCATAACAGTTGCCATAGCAGCAACGTCGGCTCCCATTAATAATGCTGAAAGAGTATAAGGACCTGTAACATAAGCTCCCCTTAGAATTTCCGACGAAAGCCCGATTCTCATTAACTTCATGGTTTCAACATATCCTAAAAGCCGGGTATCGAAAGCTATATTTATTTCTTTTGCAGAATTAAGATCATCTACATCAAAAATATCTCTTGCAACAGTAGCAGATTCCTGTTCAGGGAAAATAGTATACCTGCCAAGTGCATTCGCCTCAACCGAGAGATCCATTAATGGAAAAATTCCATCAGGTTTGAAAGTTTCTGCAATTGCCTTTAAAACTTTAAAGTGTTCTCCATAATTTTGCTGGGCCAGTTTTATTGTACTGCCGGTAATATTTAATCCCGGAAAACCAATTAAAGGTATTACAAGCCGGCGATTTTCATTTTGAGCTTTTTTAAACAATCGTAAGAATGGCTTTTCCATATTCAAATTTTTCATTTTCTTTAGATAAGAGACGACATCTATGTATTGTGCAAACTTTTTTTGATAAGTTATCTTCAATTTATAAAATAATTAATAAAAAATTTTATTGCATTAATATCATTCCTATTTTTTACCGAAACTACTCCTTTGAGGGAATAGTTCCGGTTGAAATCCTCATCTTAAAAGAACCATTTTATTTATCTGTGAAAAATTATTTACAGTAATCTTATAGAAATATACACCGGAGGGAAGATTTTGAGCATTCCATATAACTTTATGAACGCCGGCCTGCATTGCTTTATTGATTAATGTTTCTATTTTCTGTCCAAGCGAATTATATATTTTTAATTCAACAAAACCGTCTTCAGGCATTGTATAACTAATTGATGTAGACGGATTGAATGGATTGGGATAGTTTTGACATAGTTTGTAATCCTCGACCATTTTCAATTTTACTTCTATAACTCTTGAATAGGTATATGAGCCATTATAATCAATTTGCTTTAATCTATATTTGATTGAATTTCCGGAAACATTTTTATCCGTAAAAGTATAATTTGAAGCTTCTGTTGTGGTTCCATGCCCTTTAACAAATCCTATTTTATTCCATTGATCCTTATACTTCTCGATTTCAAAGCCCTGGTTATTTGTTTCTGTCTTTGTTTCCCAATTTAATTCAACCTTATCACTTATTAACTTTGCAGTAAAACTTGTCATTTCAACAGGTAAAGTAATTAAATCAGCACCGTCACCCACTATTTCAATTTCACTCATTTTATTTGTTCCTACACCTAATTGATTAAGCAGGTAAAGATAATTATCACATTCTCCCTGTGTAGGATTAGGTAAAGGAATTTTTTCCGCACCCGGATCAATTCCCATAAAAAAGGCGCAAACACTATCGGTGGCAACCGGGTTTTTTCCGGCTAATAATACATGATCCTCCCATACCTGGAAAGTATCATTCCATGTACCTTCTCCACCTCTTGCATTCATAATACCATCTATAACAGCTAGATTAACAGGACGTGCAAAATTAAGATCACAAATAGATCTTGGCAAATGCTCTTTTGAGGAACCGCCGGTCTGACTATGAAGTGCTGCCCTATTCCCCTGGTTGGTTGGTATTGTGTAATAATCCTTTGGAACCATGCCTACCTGGTTTTTAAGTGAGAAGGTAATTCCTGCTTCATAATGCTGCTTCATTTTGGGAATTGAGATATAAACATCCACATCCGAAAGAATTTGATTTACTGTGAATGAAGGAAAATTAAAACTAGTAGGTCCGACTTCCTTCTGAATAAAACCACTATAAGGATCCGGTTTATTTAGATCCACAAGATTAGCACCTAAACTGTCCTGAACATCTTTATAACCATAATCATTATAAGAAGAAGTACTCCATAATGATTCAACAATGTAAAGATCTTCTGCTTTAACACCGCAGTCAATTACAAGTTCACCAACAGCTCTTAGAACCTCGGGATGTGTCCACATGTTATATGGGCAGGAACTTCCACCGCCGGTTAAGTTTATTTTAATTGCAACTTTATCGCCTGGTCTTATAATGTCGGTAATTCCATCGATCTGCTCAAAAAGATACTGTACTTTTTGTTTTATAAAAGTTCGTTCATAATTATCTGCTTTTGTTATTGCTACCTTAGCAAGAAAAGAAGATTTTTCTTCCCTGCCATACGCAAAAATATTTGGAGAGCTGATATATGGTGCAACCAGCAGTCCTGCTGAAGTAGTACCGATAGCACGCAAAAATGTTCGCCTGGAAAATTTCTTTTTCGGAATTTTATCCTCATCATTATTTCCCATTTTTTTCTCCCGTTTTTCCCTGGTTGTATATTTATTTATTTATTAATAACATCTCCATTTTAATTATAAATCAAATATCGTGCTAGTAAAAAATTTACTATTTGAAGCTAATTCTTTTATTTGTATTTCAATTTAACCATTTATGATAATTTGTGAAATAAATATCTCATCTATTATAGAACTTTTGACATTTTCCCCCAATTCCTCCTGATGCTATTACTCAAAGGATGGTATCAGTTTAAGTAATAGGCTTTTATACAATTTCACTCTATTAATTCGTTGTAATTTGTGAAATACATGTCATTATTTCAAAAGAATCATTTTATTTACCTGTGAAAAATTATTTATCGTAATCTTGTAGAAATATACACCTAACGGAACATTTTCAGCATTCCACATTACATTATGTATGCCGGCCTGCATTTCTTTATTTACTAATGTTGTTATTTCCTGTCCCAGAGAATCATATATTTTTAATTCAACATTTCCCCTTTCCGGTAATGTATATGTTATGGTGGTTGTCGGATTAAATGGATTAGGATAATTCTGTCTTAATTCATATTTATTTACCATTTCATTTTCTATTTCAATTACTTTGGAATATGTATACGAACCATTATAATCGATTTGCTTTAACCTATATTTGATAACATTTCCAAATGCATTTTTATCGGTAAAAGAATAATTTGAAATTTCTGTTGTAGTCCCGTGACCTTTTACAAATCCTATTCGATTCCATTCATTATTATCAAGTCTTTCAACTTCAAAGCCCTGGTTATTTGTTTCTGTTTTTGTTTCCCAACTAAGCTCAATAGTGTTGTTCACACCCCGTGCAAAAAAATTAATTAACTCCACAGGTAAAGTACCGGCTTCATCAGTTATAATCCCAACTATTTCGGCATTTATGTTCTGTGCACTGTAATAGTTGCCCCGAAACCAAATCAAAGCAGTCTTATAATTTTCCCATACCGGAACAATAGGACGTAAATTGTCAACCGTTGAATTTTGAGTTATTGGTGTCCATTCCCAGGTAGCACCACTATCTTTTGTTACTCCCTTAAAAATTTCATGTTTGGTTAGAAAAGTATTATCACGCGGATCATAAGTTGTAGAAATATAGATGATATCAGGAGTATTCGGGTGCATGGCTGCTAAACCTGTATAATCCTGTTCACTGCTGTATAATTTCAAACCGGCATTACCCAAGTACGTAGATTTCCAGCTCGTTCCGTCATAACGGCAGTAGATAAAAGCATGTGTCGGGTTATTTGAATCATCATTGGTCCTCGCCGTCACTATTGTAGCAATTGTACCATCACTATATCTTTGAACATCTGTATTCCAGCAATGAGTCAGAGTAATATTGTTTAATTTGGTATTGGCCTGAAATACAGGAGTATAATCCTGTGGAGTAGAAGGGTTTTTATCGAATATATTATCATCAACCAAAGTACCGTCCGATTTGAACGTCTGCCCATTCTTTATATAACCGTGGTAAATGCTTGTATTATAATCCCGAGGATGGTATTCCGTACAAACAAAATCAATTCGATCAATTCCATTGCTGCAATATTTAAAATAACCGTTAACATAACCAATATTAGCATTATTAGTTAAAAATCCTCCATAAGCCCATGAATTTCCCTGATCGGTTGATACAAGAAAATTCTGTCCTCCATGCCCGTTACCGCGTGAAAAATCATAAGTAGTATCATCTGCTGAAAGATAATAGACATTTGAGTAAGTGGTATAAAAATCATCTCCGCCTGGTTGTGTATTCCAATCAAAAGTCTGATCAGGACTCCATGAACCATTATTAAAAATTCTGTAATGAGTTATTTTGTCGCTATTGTGTCTTGCAAACATTGCAAGATATTTACCGTCAGGTCTTACAAGTAATCCTGGAGTATCATGATCATCACTTCCAATATAACCAAGATCATAATTTTGAATTGTTCCGGTTGAGATATCATAAATATCTACATAATCATGCCCGTTACTCGTTCTATTGGAACTAATAATAAGCTTGTTATTTGCTTTATCAATAACTGCCCGTTCATCCTGGTACCAGCACCAGGCACCATTACTGCTAAATTGAATTAAATCACCGTTAACAACATCTTTTGTTTCCTGGCCAAAAGCGATCATCTTGGTAAAGATAATCATAACAAAAAAATAGAAAATTATATTAAAGTAAATTTTTTGAAACATTATGTATCTCTGTTTGTTTTAAAATTTTATTTAATTAAAAATACACTTACACGTTTTACTTTTTAAACCATATCATTTATACGGTGAAAAATCTTTAATATATTAAATACTAACCTCAGGAATACGTTTTACAAGATCCAGCATTTGATTTTTACTTTCCTGTCCGATTGTAAAAGCATCAACAAAATCAAGACTAAGTACATAGCGGAGACATTCGTCCGGCTTATCTGATAGTCGTCCGCCGCCGAAGATTTTCATACCGACAACACCTTTTCCCTGATTATGCATCTTTTGCAAAACCTTTACTACTATAGGCACTTCATCATCCATTAAAACGCCTTCAGGATTAATTCTAGCAAGATCAATTTGAACCCAATCTGAATCAGAAGCTGCTTCAAGCGCTTCCATAGTATGACATGATACACCATGAGCGCGAATTATTCCTTCCTTTCTTGCATTTTCTAGAACTTCCATTGCCCCTTCTTTTTCTTTTGGCCAATCAGGGCTTCTCATTAAATGAAGCAATAATATATCGATATAATCAGTACCCAATTCTTTAAGGAAACGCTCAAGATCCGATTTCATTTCATCAGCAGTTGTTGCGTGAGTTTTAGTTAAAATAACTACCCTTTCACGCTTAATATGTTTAAGTGCTTCTCTTAGATGAGGATGAGTACCATACGAGTCTGCGGAATCCCAAAAATTTATTCCATGATCATAAGCTGCAAGCAATAAACCGACCAAACCTTTAACCCCAAGTTCTTCAGTTTGATCTGATCTATGAGCAAAACCGTTTGTACCTGTACCCATTGCCAATCGGGATACTTTTATTCCTGTTTTGCCAAGTGTTACTATATCATTTGCATATTTTTTTTCTCTTAAAAATATATTCTTTTCTGAAAATATTTTTTTATAAGGAGAAACAGTCAATGCTCCTGCAGTTAAAGCTGTATATTTAAAAAATTCACGTCTCCTCATACATACACCATTGTTCTATTGGTATATTGTTGTATTGTTGATAGATTTTATTGTTCAACTTTTGGTATAAAACTCTTGCCTGTATATTGCTCAAATTGAAAGCCAGTAACTTTTCTATCTCCATCTTTTTTAAAATGTACAAT
>CAYUVK010000022.1:0-20059 GCA_964448105.1 uncultured Ignavibacteriaceae bacterium | reverse complement strand
TCAACAAAAGGAATGATTTCGGTTTTAATAGCTTTAAGGAAATTTGCTGCGTTACCATATTTTGCCGGATGCTCTTCAGTGGTCGGAGTAAAATCTCTTGCTCTTAATGAATCATAATCTGGATTCTGTCCGCTCCAGGTAATGCCTACAACTACTACCGAAGGTAAAAAACCGTCATAATACTGTTCACCGAAAATAGCCGAAACTAATGGGAAGTCCCATTGTGCATCTATAAGATAAATAACGGGAAATGTTTTTGCAGTATCCTTATAATCCCTCGGTAAGTTGATATAAAGATCATAATTTTCGCCGGTAATATTGGAATGCATATGGGTCAGTTCCGTACCTGAAATTCTAACTTCCGGTAAAGAAGATTTATTATTGTTACTTTCCTGTGAAAACGTGTTTCCAAATAAAAGGAAGGATAAAAATAGAAAAATTATTAATTTGTATAACATAGTGCGAAACCTTCGATAAAATTGAAACTATATAAGAGCTGTCAGTCAAAAAAAAATGCGGCACTATAAGGTAATAGTCTGATTTAGAAATGTAACTGCACCTTGCGGATCTGCCGAATAGCCGTCTGCACCCATTTTTTCAGCAGCATCTAAAGATACGGGTGCACCACCTACTATAACTTTTGTATCCGGAAATTGAGTTTTAATTTCCTGAACTGTTTTTGTCATATTAGCCATAGTAGTTGTTAACAGAGCACTTAATCCAACTGCGCAACCGGGATTATCTTTTATAGTCTGAATAAACTTCGCAACTTTAACATCGACTCCCAAATCAATAACTTCCCAGCCGTCCCCCTCAACAACCATCGCCACAAGATTTTTACCTATATCGTGTAAATCACCCGAAACAGTACCAAGAATAAATTTGCCTTTTGCTTTAACACTACCTAACTGGAAATAGGGTTTAAGATGAGCCATAACAGCTTTCATTGCATTTGCCGACATTAATAATTCCGGAACAAATACTTCATTCCGGCTAAACTTTTCACCGATCTTATGCATACCATCATTACAGGCCTGCAGGATAGCGTCAGGGTTAACGCCATTGTCCAATGCCTGGCGGGATAATTCATCTGCACCATCTTCTCCTTTCATATTGCTGGGATATGATGATGATTTATTTATTTTCCCGCGTTCTATGCATAAACTAATTTTTTCTATTAATTCATCCATTTTAATCCTAACATTTTTTATAAAAAACTACTCGAAAATAATGGTCTTCTTTCCATGTACTAAAATTCTATGCTGTGAATGGAAATATAAAGCACGCGCCAGGATCAAACGTTCCAGGTCACGTCCTTTTCTAATTAAATCCTGTACAGAATCTTTATGAGTAATTTTAATTATGTCCTGTTCTATTATGGGGCCGTCGTCCAGTTCCTTGGTAACATAATGACTTGTTGCTCCGATAATTTTAACACCTCTTTCATATGCCTGCCTGTATGGATTACTTCCGACAAATGCAGGCAGGAATGAATGATGTATATTGATAATTTTATTCGGGTATTCATCAATAATTTGAGGTGATAAAATTTGCATGTATCGAGCAAGAACAATTGTATCAATTTCATTTTCTTTTAGCAACACCAGTTCTTTTTTTTCCTGTTCCGCTTTATTTTCTTCCGTAATCGGGAAAACAAAATAAGGGATTGTGTAATGATCGGCTAACGGTTTCAAATCTTGATGATTAGAAATAATCAAAGGAATTTCGATGTCGAATTCACCTAATCTTTGCCGCCATAATATTTCCTGCAGACAATGATCATACTTGGAAACAAATATTGCAGCACGAAGGTTTTTACCCGTAAAATTAATTTCCCATGAGGCATTGAATTCTTTTGCCAAAGGGGTAAATGCTTCTTCAACTTCAGATTCCTTTATTGAGAAATTTTTCATGTCCCAGGCAATTCGAACAAAAAAATATTTTTCATCAACATCAACATGTTCATCAAGATCGATAATGTTGCCTCCGCGTTCGAAGACAAAATGCGATATCCGCGATACCAACCCGCTTCTATCTTTACATGAGAGTAACAAAATTGCAGTTAAGTTATTTTCATTCAAAAAGATTATGACTCCTATAACGGTATTGAGTTTTATTTAAATAAACTTGATAAGAATTCAACTTTACTTTAAAGTTGAGAGTGACCAAAAAGTGCTCTCGTCATTTAGACAGTAGAAAGAAATCTTGCGTTTTGAAAAGATTTCTCTTCCCGATAAAATCGTGCCTGTGCATGAGTAATATTTTTTATAGCAAACAAAAACAGGAAAATGCAAAGCAGACAGCTCAGCTTTAAAATTTTTGTATTATTTAAGTTCATAGCGCAATTCTTTAATTTGTAAGTTAGTTTTATTGTCTTCAGTATAACTAATAAAATATTTGTTTAATAAAACGTCATAATAAATCCTCCAAATAATAATTATTTATAAATGTTATCATCTCCCTGATATTTAAACCAGTCAAAATAGGCTTTATTTGTACAGGGTTTTCCGAGAGATGTTGCATACAAAGAATAAAAGCATCCTACAAAACCTCCGGCAACCTTTGTACTTAAAAATTCTGCATCAACACTATCTTTCAATACATTCCATTTGTCAGGAGAATAAGCATAATTAAATGAATATTTACTTCCATCAGCCTGAATTTTAAAATATAATTCTTTACCTGCTTCGTTATCATTTAATTCTTTTGATGCTAATAATTCCATATCATCAGAAACTTTAGAGGTATTTGATTTAAACAATTGAATTGCCGGTTTATTATTCTCCAAAGATTTACATAAAAAATAGAAGTGATTTTCATTTTGAAAGATCAATAATCCTGCTTTTTCATTTTCAACTTTAGGTGAAAAATCAACAGCAGCGGAAGCAGAACATTTCAAATGCTGCTGACGATGCCCTAAAAAACTCGGGTTCATATTTCCCGAACAAGTTTCAGGTCGTAAATTCATTGATAAAAAACCTTCTCTATCATTTAAACTATACCACTTCTCACGAGGTGTTCGTAAAAACATCCAATCTTTGTTAAATACTTGTTTATCGAAATTATCTAATATTGTAAAATTGCAGCTGTAAGGTGTAAAAGAACTATCTGTTGAAGACTCAATCGGATCCGGATAATGATACTGAATCTTTTCATCATCCGATGTAATTACCGGCCATCCGTTTTCCCATTTAACCGGAGCTAAAAAAGTTTCTCTCCCCGTATTATAATATCCTTTTTCAAATGGACGGTATGGTCTGCATCCTAAGAATACCGCATACCAACTGCCGGTTTCAGTCTGAACAAAATCTGCGTGACCAGTTGAAGTAATTGGGTAATCCCTATCAGGATCCAAGTTTCGCTGTGTTAATATCGGGTTGTTCTTGTAAGAAACATACGGCCCTTCAACACTATTACTTCTAAAAACTACTTCGGAATGATTTTCCGATGTGCCCCCTTCTGCAGCAATTAAATAATAAAAACCATCTTTTTTAAAGATATGCGGACCCTCAATCCAAACAGGTTTTTTAGTGATATCTGTTCCGCCATTAATTAATATATGTTCTTTGCCGATAACTTTAAGACTATCAATATTAAATTCATACATTCTGATTGTTCTATGCCCGGGGTAAAGAGGTTTATTATCCGGGGCAACACTATTATAAATTATATATGCCTTTGCATCATCAAAAAATAAAGATGGATCTATGCCATTAATCTGCGGAATCCAGACCGGATTAGACCAGGGTCCCCCAGGTGATTTGGAAGTAACTACAAAATTATCTCCTTTATCAACAAGAGTGCATGTTACATAAAATATACCTTTGTTATATCTAATAGCAGGTGCAAAGATGCCGCGGGAAACACCTAAACTATCTAGATCCAATTGTTCGGGTCGATCCATAACATCACCGATATGTTTCCAATGAACAAGGTCTTTACTATAAAAAACGGGGATACCCGGGAAGTAGGAAAATGTAGAGTTTACAAGATAATAGCCCGCACCAACCCTGCATATGCTCGGATCCGGGTAAAACCCCGTTAAAATTGGATTTGTAAAAACTTTACGTTCTTGAGAAATTCCTATCCCCGATTTAAATAAAACGGAGGGAAAAAAAATGAGGTTCACAAAAAGATGCAAAAATCTACTCATTATTACTCTCCGTCTTGATAGGAGGAGACAATGTAATGCGGAAACTTTTATTAATATAAATTATTAGTAACATTCACATATTTACTGTTATATGTTATTATAGAAACTTTCCGGCGGTCCTAGATAGCTGGGTTTTACACCTCCAAGATCGACCACGATTTTCTCCAATACAACTGCCGGATCAATCATCCATATTTTTAAAGTATGGTAACCTGATTTTGAAATCTCATGTTTGCTATAGCTGTACCTTGCATTATCCACTACCGATCTTTCCCAATCCCTGTTTCCGTTTTGTGCGTTATAATCGGCAGGTACTAGAGTAATTATTTGAGGTTCATCATTATCAAATGAAATTGCATAATGCAACCCGCGATTAGCCATAAAGTTTAAAGTAGGCGAAAAGATCCCTTCTACATTAACAGTACCTTTATCGAATAAATACATTTTATATTCTAGGCAGGGAGAATTTTTACCTGGTACTGCTGCAGGTTCATCGACAAGAGCATTTGCTCTCATACCGGAAAGAGTACGTCCATAATCTTCAATTTTTATCCAGCTTTTTGAACCGCTGTCTGTTTTTTTAGTGTAATGTTCTGCTTCAATTGAGACAAACCCATTTCCCTCTACAAAACCTTTTAAAGTTTTTGGAGATAACTCAACCGGATTAAAAGTCTGCAGTTTAACAACAACATTCTCATTTGTACCGGTAAGTTTAACAGTAGCATTATTTAAACCCTTTGGAGCTTTGCTCCAATCTATGTTTACCCATATTCGTTTATCTTTCTCTACGGTACCTTTATTTCCACTAAGCTTTACCCAGGGATTACTTGCACTTGCATTAAATTCAAACGGGACTATACCTTTGTTGAAAACATCTATATAATGGCGCTGCCGATTGAATACATCAAATTGCGGAAGAACTGCTTCATCATTTTTATTCTGCCATACTTCATCAGAACCTTCAATTGAAATACCCATTGAAGCTTCATCTGGCACTTCTATTTCTTTAAGATTAATTGCTCTAAGGCTATTATGCGGAGGATCATTCCAGCTAGTATATCCGAGATGTGTTTGATCCATGAAATGATTCCACTTGCCATCGAGGAAAGAGCGGTTAAAATATCCCATCATACTTGTATCTTCCTTAAATAGGGATCTGGTTTCTTCCGCCATATCGTTTGTACTTGCTCTGTCCTGTTTTGCATATAGCTCATTCCTACCCGCTGCAAAATATAACTGGTTAACAATGGCACAGGCTTTTGTTGGGAATAATACTAACTCATAAAATGCAGGACGTTTTTCAACGGGCAGTTTATTATAAATTTCCTCAGCTTTCTTAGCAATGGCATTATAATCCTTAACAACTGTTTCAGCTTCCCTATAATTAATTAAACTATAGGTATCCGGACGGAGCAGTTCAGGTTTGCGCCGCCCGTTATATTTTGTATACTTTTCAATAATGCCGGCAATATCTTTTGCATATTTAGGTCCGAATTGAAATTCAGCCCAATTACGTGTGTATTCATTAATATTATCATTAGTCCACTTACGTGTATCCCATGCAAGATTCATAAAATATTCAAGAGGGAATTCATATCCTTTAAAGTGTCCGACATTAACAATCCAGATTCTATCTGCTCCATATTGTTTAGATAGAGACATCTGATCCCAGATTTTTGGTATTGGACTTGTATTGATCCACTGGTAACTCCTTGGTCCGCCATGATAATCGAAGTGGTAGTAAACTCCGGCACCCCCACTTCGTTTATGTTCTTCAGCAGTCGGTAAACGGCGGACATTGCCCCAATTATCTTCAGCCCACAATAATGTAACATCATCAGGCACCCTCATACCGGCATTATAAAAACCAAGGACTTCTTTATATAGACACCACATCTGCGGGACTTTAGTTACATCAACCGGCATTTCCTGGGATATTATTTTCCTTTGTACATCAATAATTTTTTCCAGCAATTCCATATTAGCTTCAGGCCCGCCGGGAGCCATAGGAGTATCATTTGCACCACGCAATCCGACAGTAATGATACTTTCATAATTTTTATTCCGTCTTATGCCTTCACGCCAGAAATCATTAAGTGTATCCGGATACTTTGCATAGTTCCAGGTTCCGAGAGTTTTCAGATAACGACGATCCCATTCCTTTTGAGCACGCAGCATAGGCTCCTGGTGTGAAGTACCCATAACAATTCCATATTCATCTGCCAATTTTGGATTTTCCGGGTCATCCTCATTAAATGCATTATTCCACATTGCAGGCCAAAGGTAGTTGCCTCTGAGTCTTAGTATCAGCTCAAATAATTTTGTATAAAATAAATGATTATAATTTGCTACACCTTCGGGTATCGGCGGATTTTTTTGCGGAGTTACAAATCCATATTTATCTATTATCCAATTGGTAAGATCCGGATACTCATCATTTAAAAAGATTCCGCGGTATTTAACGGAAGGCGGCCCCTGTTCATATCTATCAGGTTTTACATACAGATTATCTTTGTGTTCGATCGATACATCAGCCCACCAGTACCATGGTGAAATCCCAATGTGTTTGGAAAGATCATATATTCCATAAATTGTTCCTCGTTTGTCACTGCCGGTAATTACCAGTGCCCGTTCCACACCAGGAACTGGCTTTTCTAAAACCTGCATCATGTATGATTCCCACTTCCCGGCAATTTTTTTAACATTTAGTTTTTTCTTTTTTATCAGTTGATCAATAACCGGATTTTTTCCTAAGGTTCCAACAATAACAATTTCTTTTCTAGAAGGGATATTATCAATTGAAAGCTGAGGTTCTGCATTTGTAACTTTTCTAATATCGGTTTGAAGGTCTCTCAATGCACGTATAACACCCGGGTAATCCTGTGTGCTGATGTATAAAGGAGTAGATTTACCCTGAGCAGAAAGTGTAAAATCCCCGGTTTCTTTAACCGTAGTTATATATGATTTTGAGGTTCCTTTATCACTTAAATTATTTTCTGATGTTCCTGTTTTTGAAAAAACATTTATAGAAACAAACATTAAAACAAAAAGAATAGTGTTAAAAGAAGTTTTAAATATTTGCATTCGATATTTTTTATTTAATAAAGGTTTCATAATCAGGACCTTATTCGTTCAATTAATTTTTTTTAGGAATTTTAAACTTATTTCCATAAATATTCCATTTATTTAATCAGTACCTGCAACATCAATAATTTTATAAAACGCTAATTTGGGTTTACCTTTTCTATCGAACAGCAAAGGGTAATTGGTCCTTCCTCTAACCGGCCAATAGTTAAGCCACGAATCGCTATCCCTTACTCCCCAAAAAGTTACACGGTTTACAATATTTCTATGTTTTACAAACAACTTAAAAAAATCTGCATATCTATTTGCTAAATCAAGGCTGACCGAATCAGGAAGTCCGTCTTTATAAGGATTGAGCTCAGGATTAATTTTATAATTGAGAGTGACTTCAGCAGTATGATTTTGATTTTTATAAGGAAGGACATCAATATCCAGTTCCGTAATCATAACTTTAACTCCGAGCTGCTCAAAATCTGTTAACATAGAATCAACCTGCAACAAAGAGGGCCAATCCATTTTTGCATGCATTTGATCACCAATTCCGGAAATAGGAATTCCATCTGCTTTCAACTTCTTAACTAATTCAATTGCTCCATCCCGTTTCGGTTTATTTTCAAGTGAGTAATCATTGTAATATAATTCTGCATCCGGATCAGCTTCATGAGCATACTCAAAAGCTTTTTCTATATAATCTTCTCCGATTATTTTCATCCAGGGTGATTGTCTTAAAGTACCGTCCTCATTTAATGCTTCGTTGACTACGTCCCAGCCTTTTATTTTCCCCTTATATCTCCCGACAACAGTCTGAATATGATCATACATCCGTTTTAATAGTTCTTCTCTGGAGATTGTATTTCCGGCTGAATCGAGAAAAACCCACTTTGGTGTTTGCTGGTGCCATACAAGTGTATGACCTATTATAAACATGTTATTCTTTTCACCGAATTCGACATATTTATCTGCTGGTCCGAAATTATATTTATCCGACCTAGGGTGAACCCTTTCCCATTTAAGAACATTCTCAGGTGTAATTGAGTTAAATTGTGTTTTGACAATATCAACACCTAATGAATCTTTACCGGAAATCTGGGAGAGATTAATAGCCGTACCGATTAAAAAATCATTTTTAAATACATCTTTAAGAACCGGTTTTGGTTGAGCTAAAGGTTTATTAATTATGCAAAGCATAAATATTATAACTATTATTAAAAATTTATTCATTTAAAAAATCCTTTAGCATTTAACCATAACTCTCAATTTTTATTTTGATAAAAAAGTTGTTATTCCAACCACCATTTGGACATATCCAATATCTGAAGTTTTTGTAACCTTAATATTTATTTTATCATTGTCCATTCTTTCAATGATTGTTTAGAGTATATATTCTAAAATTTCCGCTTGCCTGAAGCATCCCCAGCATATATAAAACTCCATCATAGTAGCGGTAAGGTCCGCTGGGAACAGCTGCATTCCATAATTCCTCAACAAAGTCTTTTCTATTATTATTAGTTGAAGCAAGGCAGGCTACGGCATTTGCAGCAATCAAACCGGTACTATGATCCTTCGATAATTCTTTTCCATCCAATGTATAATTGTTGCCGTAATTGTGTACTCCTTTGGAAGTAAAAAACTTTAACAGCCGGTTGCATTCGATTATTTCCCACCTGTCTTTTGCAAACCATTCATAGTCAACGGCAATATTCATAGCAACACGCCAGGCATCAAAACGGAAATCGTTATTGCCGCCGCCCCATGGATCATACGGAGTACCATCAAAATGAGCATAATCGGGTGCTAACCCTGTAATCGGATCTACTACTTTTTTTAAGAACTTACGACTTGCTACAGCTGCATTGTACCAGAATTTATTATTATTTTCGGCCCATTTCCCCCAGAGTTCATAATAATGCGGCAGATGATATGATGGATCGGTAAAATCATCTGCATTACCTGCCGGAACAAAAACCACCATTTTTTCTTTCTTATTAAACATATTGGTAACAACATTGCGATTATCAGACGATTCTTTTTTGTTAAGCATAGCATCAAGAATATTTTGGGCTTCATTTTTATAATTATAAATACCTATACCGTTCCCCCACCGGGTAGAAGCAAAGAAAAGAGACATTACAAACCATTCTTCTCCATCCGAAGCAGAATTAGAATCTATAACAGAACCATCTGTTTTGCAGTGCCATGAAAAATATCCTTTACCGGGCCCACTGCTATGTTGCATATAAGTTTTTGCCCATTTCCACAATTTATCAAATTCTATTTTTTTATTTAATTGTAAGGCGATCATCATTCCGTAAGACATACCTTCAGTTCTTACATCTTTATTATTAACATCTTCAATATATGCCATATCATTACCCGCAGGGTAATAGATACGCTGTGTTTCATCATCCCCATAAAATAACTGGTTGAAAGCCGAATCAATCTTTGCTTTTATTTCATCATTATTTTCATTTAATAACTCGGCAAAAAGGTTATGGTAGTTTCCAGAAAAATAAGCACCATTCGATTGTAATTTTGAATTGTTTACTTGCAGATAATCCGAAGGACTTTCCGGGAATATCATAGCTAAAAAGAAAGCCAAGAATAAAATAACAATTACATATTTACCAATATTTCTCATTCTTTTTACTATATTCTGAACCTCACCTTATTCCTCTACTTTAAGGAAGAGTTGAGGTAAAGCTAGTTTGAGCCAGGAGCAAAATAATCTTTAGCTATATTAAAAAAATTATACGCTATACCCAAACAGATTGGGATATTAAATCATAAAATTAAAAAGCAATAATTATTATAAACCCAAGCATTATTAAAGTAATTTTAACTATGGCACTAATACCGAATTAAGAATTTCCCACAGATAAATCACTAACCAGTTGACGTCTTTTTGTTAACTCTTCTTCAATGTTGATCATCATCTTATTTGTAAGAGGATAGAACAACATTAGTAATCCGCCAATTATTCCGAAAACAGCGGGGTAAAAACTCATTAGCATTCGAATTCCGTCCATTGACTCCAGAGATTGCACTGCATTCGCGACATATCCATGATAAGCTAAAATCCAACCGACTAATGCACCGCCAAGTGAAAGTCCGAGTTTAAGTGCAAAAAGAGAAGCTGCCATTATTAAACCGGTTGCACGACGGTTATTTTTCCATTCCGAGTAATCGGCAGCATCCGTATACATAGCCCATTGAATTACGGAAACAGGACCGAAGAAAAATGAAACAAGGAGATTGACAAAATAGATTAACGTAATGTTTTGAGGTGTAAAGAAATAAAATAAGGCACATAAAACAGCACTGAATATTAGAAAACCTAAATATGTAA
The DNA here is from genome assembly GCA_964448105.1 of uncultured Ignavibacteriaceae bacterium. Taxonomy (GTDB): domain Bacteria; phylum Bacteroidota; class Ignavibacteria; order Ignavibacteriales; family Ignavibacteriaceae; genus CAVQBP01. The sequence continues at coordinate 9,476 of CAYUVK010000022.1, read as the reverse complement.
CTTTTTTGTCGAAAATTTTTGAAAACCATTTTGTCATTATAGCACCTACAACGGTAGCAACAGTTCCGGACATTAAAAACGAAGAAGTAAAATCATTGACTGTCATATGGAAAACATGACCAAACAGGTTCCATTCTTGATCGCCTATATAATACTTAAAATAATAAGCTATCGAAGAGCTGCGCATTACAAAATAAAACAATTGAAAAACCGTTGCACCGGCAATTAGTAACCATGGTTTGTTTGAAAAAAGATCTTTAATGTCTACTTTAAATTTCGTTCTTTGTTCTTTCGGGGGGCTTACTCTTTCCTTTGTGGTTAAAAAAGTTATCATGAAAAGGACAAAAGCTAATCCCGCAATAGTTGCCATAGCCAACTGCCATCCAACCTGTACATTTCCATTTCCAAAGTAACTTACAAGATATAACGTAACACCTTGAACAATAAAACCGCCGGAAAAAGCAGCTACAAAACGATAAGAAGAGAGGATAAGGCGCTGCTCGGAATTCGGAGAGATTACCCCCATTAATGCGGAATAGGGCACGTTAATAGCAGAATAAAACATCATCATTAATGAATATGTTATATACGCATAAATAAGCTTGCCGGTTGTATCAAAGCCCGGAGTTGTAAAAGTTAAAACACCAATAATAGCGAAAGGAAGGGCAAACCATAGCAGGTAAGGTCGAAATTTGCCCCACCTAGTTTGAGTGCGATCCGATATAATACCGATTACCGGATCAAAAAATGCATCCCATACACGCGTAATTAAGAACATAGTTCCAACAGCCGCGGCAGGTAGACCAAAAACATCTGTGTAAAAGATTAATAGGAAAAGTATAAAGCTCTGAAAAAAAAGGTTTGAAGCGCAATCGCCTAAACTAAAGCCGATTTTTTCCTTTATTGATAGTTTTTCCGCTTGTTTTTCCACAAATACCCCACTAAGTTTTTAGGTTTTTAATTGCAATTAAGAAGCAACACATTCTTTTTATAAAAGCAAAAATATTGCTTCTCCGTTTTTTACTTAATAATTTATTGAAACATTATTCAACAGTTAACATAATCTTCTTTAAATCTTCATCTCTTGAAGAACTGCCAACCATTATTTCAAAATCCCCCTGTTCAACAACAAATTTTATATTGATATTATGGAAAGCTAGTTTTTCAGGAGTGATTTCCAAAGTAACTGTTTTTGTTTCACCCGGTTTAAGAGAAACTCGTTCGAATCCTTTCAGCTCTTTTACCGGGCGGGTTACCGAACTAATTTTATCCCTTATATACATCTGGACAATTTCATCACCCGCAAATTTACCGGTGTTAGTTAATTCAACCGAAACACTCGTGGATTCATCAACTTTTATTTTTTCTTTTTCAAGTTTAAGATTACCGTACATAAATGTTGTGTAGCTCAATCCATAGCCGAAGTGAAATAAAGGCTGTATATCCTGGGAAATATAGTCAAGAAATTGAGCACTATGTTTGTGATTATAATACATAGGTAGTTGACCTGCAGACTTGGGTACCGTAATAGTCAGCTTGCCGGATGGATTGACATCTCCGAAAATAATATCTGCAGCAGCAGTTCCGGTTTCCTGCCCCATGTACCATCCTTCAAGTATAGCAGGAATTTTTTCAACCAATCTATTTACCGAAAGCGGACGACCATTGGTTAAATAAACAACAACAGGTTTACCTAATTCTACAATAGATTCAACAAGTTCATTCTGCTCCCCAAATAAATCTAAAGTCATGTTATCACCGATATGCTCCTTTGCCCATGCTTCACGGCAAAGATGATCATTTTCACCTAATGCAAGAATAATTATTTCTACTTTCTTAGCAGTTTCAACAGCTTCTTTAATTATCTTGAGATTTTCTTCTCTTGAAGCAAATTCTATTTCATTATTTTTCCAATTGAAATAACTTGTTGTAATATTCGTTGTTAGTTTGCAACCCTGTGCGAATAAAACTTCAGCATTTTTACCGACTTTCTTTGTTATGCCTTCTAATAAATTTACTTTTTCATAAGGTTCACCGGAATAACCGCCGAAGAACAAATCCTTAGCACATGGTCCTATTACCGCTATTTTTTTGTATTTATCTTTCGGAAGCGGAAGAAGATTTTCATTTTTAAGTAATACTACTGATTCCCTGGCTGCTTCTAAAGCTAATTCTTTATGCTCGGTTTTTTTACTTACGGCAACGGCTTCATCTAAATTTATATAAGGATTTTCAAATAAACCTAATTCAAATTTTAATTTTAAAACTTGTGATACTGCTTTATCAATATCCTCAATCCGAACTATTCCTTCTTCCAAAAGTTCAATTAAATATTTGTAATTGTTACCTTTCGGAAATTCTAATTGAACACCGGTATTAAATGCAATCTTTGCAGCATCCTTTCCATCTTTAGCTACAAATTCTTTTAAAATAAGCTGATCGATTGCATAATAATCCGCAACGACAAGACCTTCAAATCCCCATTCATTTCTCAATAGATCTTTAATTAACCATTTATTGGCATGAGATGGAACCCCATCAATTTCATTGTAAGAAGGCATTATAGAAACAGGCTTTACTTTATCTATACACATTTTAAATGGAGGCATGTGATAGTCTCGTAATACACGCATCGAATAATTAGCAGGCCCCTGGTTTTGTCCACCTTCGGGTTGTCCGTGTCCGAGAAAATGTTTAAGGGTAGCAGCTACATTGTTTTCTTTAACGGAACCATCATCAGAACCCTGCAAACCTTTTACTGCCGCACAACCTAAAACACTATTCAAATAAGGGTCTTCGCCGTATGTTTCTTCAACTCTTCCCCATCTAGGGTCGCGGCAAATATCAATTACAGGGGAAAGAGCGTGGTGTGTACCTCTTGAACGCATTTCATGAGCAACAACATTATATACTTTTTCAAATAGAATAGGATCCCATGAACATGCCAGTCCGATAGCCTGGGGAAAAACGGTGGAATTGGGTCTCATTAATCCATGCTGCCCTTCATCAACAAATATCGCAGGTATCCCAAGCCGGGTTTCTTCAACAAGATATTTCTGAATTATATTTCTCTGTTCAACTATTTCCTTTATTCCAAGAGCAGAAGGATGTACAGAGTTACACCCGTTTCCGAAGATTTCTTTCATCTTTTCAGGATCATTTAAAGTCTCTTCACTGAAATCTTCTATTCCGTCATTCCAGAGTCCCATTAGTTGTGCAACTTTTTCTTCAATTGTCATTCGACTCAATAAATCAGCAGCACGTTCATCTATTGACAAGCTTGAATTTTTATAGTCATACAAAACTTCATGGTCTACAGTTTCGTTACGTTGTAATTTTTCAATCATCTTTAAACCCGTTCTAATAACTTTTAATGTAAAATGAATTATGGTATTTCAAAGTTGTTTATTCGCCCCTTTATTTTATAAGTTATATTTAATAATTAATTTATGATATATAATTTTCAGAAGCATATGATGTGAGAAAAACTTGTATTTTACAAAAGATATTACGAATATTCATTTTCAGTTCAAACAAAATTGAACCGATTTAATATAATAAATAATCGTTCAAAATGTCAACTTAAAAATATTATTTCAATCGTTTTCTGAATAATAAAAATATTAAAACCTTTCAAAAAAGAAAAAATTAATAATTTCAACATTTCCGGGAGGAATTATGCGTTTATTAATTGCTATAATATTTATTCTTGAGTTTACTTTATATGCTCAAGTTAATAATTCTACAAACAGTAAAAATAAAAAACCGGATTATCTTAACCCGCAATTGCCGGTTGAAAAACGTGTTGATGATCTTGTTTCGAAAATGACATTGGAAGAAAAAATTTCGCAAATGGTAAATGATGCAGCAGCAATTCCCAGGTTAGATATTCCTGAATATAATTGGTGGAATGAATGTTTGCACGGTGTAGCAAATGCCGGTATAGCTACTGTATTTCCGCAGGCTATCGGAATGGCAGCTTCATGGGATACAACTTTAATATCTCATGTTGCCGATGTTATATCTACAGAAGCTCGTGCTAAATACAATGATTTTATAAAAAAGGGTGATCACGGAATTTTTAAAGGGCTTACTTTTTGGAGTCCTAATATTAATATTTTTCGTGATCCGCGCTGGGGACGGGGTCAGGAAACTTATGGCGAAGATCCTTACTTAACTTCCCGGATGGGCGTTGCTTTTGTAAGAGGGCTGCAGGGAAATGATCCCCATTATTTTAAAGTAATTTCCACTCCAAAACATTATGCAGTGCATAGCGGACCAGAACCTGACAGGCACACATTTAATGCAATTATTGACAATCACGATCTCTATGATACTTACCTTCCGGCTTTTGAAGCTTGCATAAAAGAAGGAGGAGCTTTTTCAATAATGTGTGCATATAATAGCCTATTGGGAGATGCCTGCTGCGGCTCTCCGGCTCTGCTTCATAAAATTTTGCGTGATGATTGGGGCTTTAAAGGTTACGTGGTTTCTGACTGTGGTGCTATCAATGATATATTTAGGAATCATAAAATTGTGAAGACCGCTCCCGAAGCTGCAGCTTTAGCTGTTAAATCAGGAACCGATTTAAATTGCGGCAGAGTATATAGTTCTTCATTAATGGATGCTGTAAAAAAAGGATATCTTACGGAAAACGATATTAATACAGCAGTTAAAAGATTATTTACTGCAAGATTTAAACTGGGCATGTTTGATCCGCCCGAGATGGTTAAGTATTCTCAAATACCTATTTCCGAAAATGATTCGAAAGAACATAGAGAGTTATCGTTAAAAGCTGCGCATGAATCGATTATACTTTTGAAAAATGCAGACCTGCCTGCCGGACAGGCAGGTAATACTTTGCCTCTCAAAAAGGATATTAAAAAGATTGCTGTTATCGGACCAACTGCCGATTCATATCTTATGTTATTGGGAAATTACCATGGGACTCCGTCTAAATATGTTACTCCTTTGCAGGGAATAAAAAACTTTGTTGGAAATAATTCAGAGGTGAATTACGAACAAGGATGCAATCTAGTTAAGAAAGGACCTTTAACTTATTATTTGTCTTCTAATTTGTTGAGTAATAATGGTGTGAAAGGTTTAAAAGCAGAAGGTTTTAAAAATGAAAATCTAGAAGGCGAACCATTTAATACTAAAATAGATGAAATCCCGAGTAACAATTGGGTTTACGGTTTAAGAATGGAAGGACTTAGTTATTGGACCGGATTCTCGGTAAGATGGACAGGGGAAATCACTCCTCCGGAATCAGGAGAATATAATTTTATTGTTAAAGGCGATGACGGTTATCGCCTGTACATTAATAATAAATTGCTGGTTGATGATTGGTCTGAACATGACTTAACAACAAAAAGCAATACAATCCGTTTAGAAAAAGGAAAATCGTACAATTTTAAATTAGAATATTTTCATAAATCCGGGTGGCCTCAGCTTGAAGTTCAATGGCAATTACTTAACGTTGATGATTTTAAAAAAGCAGTTGATCTTGCAAAAAGTTCCGATGTTATAATTTTTGTTGGCGGTATAACATCACAGCTAGAAGGTGAAGAAATGCGGATTAATCTTGACGGATTTAAAGGCGGTGACAGGACAAATTTAAAGCTTCCTGAAGTTCAGGAACATTTATTAAAGGTTCTTAAATCAACAAGGAAACCAATTGTACTTGTTCTTACAAGCGGAAGTGCACTTGCAGTTAATTGGGAAGAAGAAAACCTGCCTGCAATAGTGCAGTTATGGTATCCCGGTGAAGAAGGCGGTACAGCATTGGCTGATGTTCTATTTGGTAATTATAATCCCGCCGGAAGACTGCCGGTAACATTTTATAAATCAGTTAATCAGCTTCCACCTTTTAAAGATTATAATATGAAAGGGCGTACTTACCGTTATTTTAAAGGAGAGCCTTTATACCCATTTGGTTATGGATTAAGTTATACAAATTTTAAATACAACAATTTGAATATACCTGATAACATAAAAACTGGTGAAGATATTAATGTTTCCATAGAAGTACAAAACACTGGTAAAGTTATGGGAGATGAAGTTGTTCAATTATATTTAACCCAGCCGCATATCGATTCGATAACAGTTCCAATACATTCATTGGAAGGCTTTATAAGAATTAATTTAAAACCTAATGAAAAGAAAATCGTTGAGTTCAAATTAAACCCAAAACAATTGGCGGAAATAGTCTCGAAAGATGATGGTTCAAGAGATGTAAATTATATAGTTGAACCGGGTAATTATAAAATTTCTGTCGGAGGTGAACAGCCTGGTACAAAATCACCAACAACCGAATCAATAACAAAAGAAATAAAAGTTATAGGAAAACCTTTTATAGTTGAATAATGTAGAGCGACCAGGTTGGTCGCTCTTTTTAAATTCTTCAAAGGGAATTAATTTTAATGAGCGATGAAACTCATCGCTCTACAAACTTAAGGTTAACGCTCATTTCCCAAAATATTTTTCAGCAAACTTTATAAAAGTCGGCCAATTAGGTAAAGTAGTATGTCCGCCAAAATGCTGTCGAAAAGCAATATCACCATTAATCAATGCAGTTCCCATTGGCGGCATCACAGTTGTTCCCAAATCCTTTTTACCTAGAAGCTTATATACCGGTCCGGCAGCAACTGCTGCTAAAAACTGTCCTTTGTCATCAACCCAGTTGCCTTCAACCTTTGGCGATCCGCAGCTAATAAATACAGGGCGTGGTGCACACATTGCTATTAATTCATGTGCATCGACCGGAAGATCATTTGGAGTTAACGGCCCTGCATATTTAATAAAATTAGGGGTAAACCAATGATACTCATAAGATGAAGCCAGGTTCTCAACCTGTTCTCCGAAGACTCGTCGCATTAATTTAGCTCCGCCTGCACCGGAAGAACCGATAAACCCGATTTTGAAACGTTTATCATAAGCCATTGTAACAATTGCAGCTTTGCCGTAACGCGAAAGCCCTTCGATACCTACACGCTTTGCATCAACATTTTTATCGGTTTGAAAATAATCCAAAGCCCGGCTTGCGCCCCATGCCCAAGCACGAAGAGTTCCCCAATCATCAAGTTTCCTGGGCTTACCCTTATTTACGAGACCGATAATTCCCTCTCTTAATCCTGCACCGTTATCTGACTGAAAACTTGTAGGAATCAAAATAGCGAAACCCCAGCCTTTTGATAAAACCATAGGCTGCCAGCTGGACATTGAATCAATAAAATTTTTCATCCTTTCATTCATTTTGAACCCGGCAGGAAATGTAAAACCGAATTCTATAATTACCGGAACCGTTTTTTTAATATTTGCAGGAGTTGTAAGGGTCATTTGTATATTAACGCTGATAGCAGGGTAAGAAGAATTATCGACATGCCCTACAAGATTTTTTATGTGGACCGGATAATCTCCATTCATCGTATCTTTTTCACTAACTATTTCCCATTTAACGGAGGGAACATTTGCCGGCATCTTTCCGTAAATTTCCCTGTCGAAGTTTTCTTTTATTTCTTTCCTCCGCTTTTCCCATTGGGCAGGAGTAGTAACCTTTGTACCGTTGTTAAATACAAGCGGGTCGGGTAAAGTATAAGGTGGAACTTTCGAATCATCGGCATTGGCTGCATTTGGCGCTTTGGGATCACCAGATGGTCCGGGACGTAATTCTTTTAAACCTAATTCTTTCATCATTAATTGATGATCTTCATTATTTGCCTGGTTAATGCTGTCCCTTTGCTGCTGTAAAATTTGTGCAATGATAGGAGTGGTTATTAATATGCAGGTTAAAGAGAGATAAATTAATGTTTTCATATACTTATTCTATTTATTTAGGTTTAATAAATATTCAGTGATAGTAACATTACTTGAAGGGGAATCGGGAAATTGGACATAAATTTTTGAATTCAAAAAATGAGGACCATTGAAAAAATTACGTATTTCTTAGTAATGAATATTAAATAATTTAATCTTTTCAATATTAATAAAACATTTCCCAAATACAAGAAAAAAATTTTAATTTATTCTATGAATAATATTTGATTAAAATGTTCATTCGATAAAGATTAAATTCTTTTGAATGAATTCGGATCATATAGAGATTGTTGGATTATACAATTGATTGTAAAATTTAGTATATAATATAATCACTCTTTTTAGTTTTTTATTGGCAAATTGCCTGTCATTTCAATAAAATAAGTTTTTTTATTTCCACAAAATTATCAGTTCTAAGTTGATAAAAATAAACGAATTGATAGAAGTAAAACCTCTCTCTAGAATAGAAATTTGCAAAACAGGAATCTATTAACTTTCAAATAATAATAGTCCTACGATTTCAAAATCATTTCATGCAACAGTTTAAATTATTTTCAATTTATCTCCAATCAAGTAAACTCTCTCCTTAATAATTATCCCAAATTTGTCATTAGGGAAAATTTCTAATGGCCGTCATTAGAAAAAACATTAGATAACTTATTTGAATAGAATAAGTTAGACTCGTTACAGGCTTTATGGAGCACTGTAATTAAAACATACAATTTTTGATAACAATATTATTTTGTAAGTAGCAAAAATTCATCGTTTTGCTAATTATCTCTTATTTTCTAATGACAAATCTGGGATTATTTTAAAAGTACAAGCTTTTTCGTTTGCATAAAATTATCTGCCTTTAACTGGTAGAGGTAAATCCCGCTTACAAGCTTACTTGCATTCCATTTATACGTATAGTTACCTGCCGGAAGTTCTTTATTAACTATTGTCGCAACTTCTTCACCAAGCATATTATAAATCTTTAATGAAACAGCTCCTAAATTCGCAATTTCAAAATCGAAATTAGTAGTTGGATTAAAAGGATTAGGATAATTCTGGCTTAGTGAAAAGCTGGCCGGTAAATTATTTTTTTTATCAACACCGGTTTCAATTTTTTCTAAACCGGCAATTGCTGCACTAAGAGAATCTCCGGCATTTTTCAAGGTATCCGCTGCTGAAGTAGTATAAGAATAATTTTTACTTAATGCATTTTCTCCAAATGTTAATGCTGCAGTTAAGCTGCTCCATGAATCGACAGTATATTCGTTTTCGTTAAGTGAATCGGTAAAAGAAATAAGGGAATCCAGTTTATTATAATTGAAACCGACTTCAGCAACAGCATAAAAAGCAGGTTTGCATTGATCATTTGCATCCCAAAGAGAAGAAGACTGATTAGTCTTAAATGTCCATTGATCATTCAACCCGTCTTTTGAAACATTAATGATTTTTCCGCGTCCCGAAAAGTAACTACGTTCCACAAAACATTTGAACAATTGTCCGTACTGGTTTGCCTGATTTTGCAAAACGGAAGCGGAAGGATTAGCACTGCCAGTAGTTACGTCAAATTCAGTAACTGCCATTTCGGTACAAACAGTATCAAACTTATTGTAAGTAGCTATCCATTGTTCTGCAGTCGGTGATGTAATGGCATCATGTTCCTGCATTCC
>CAYUVK010000021.1:24190-56203 GCA_964448105.1 uncultured Ignavibacteriaceae bacterium | reverse complement strand
AGATTAAGATTAGGATTAAGAGTAAGATTAAGATTTTTGTGTAACTTTACATATTAGTTTTTAATTATGAAAACTCCAATTGTTGTAATTATCGGAAGACCAAACGTTGGAAAATCAACTCTCTTTAATCGTTTAGTTGGTAAACGGGAAGCTATAGTTGATGATATCAGCGGCGTTACAAGGGATAGAAATTATGGAGATGTTGAATGGGTCGGAAAGAAATTTACATTAATCGATACCGGCGGATATGTACCGAATTCTTCGGAACTTTTCGAAACAGCTATAAGGGAACAAGTTGAAATTGCAATTTCGGAAGCAGATGCAATTCTTTTTATGGTAGATGTCAGAACAGGTATTAATCCTGTGGATATTGATATTTCAAATATGTTGAGAGCGGGTAACAAAGATTTTTTCCTCCTGGTAAATAAAGTTGATTCGGAGAATTTTGAATCAGCTGCAGTAGAATTTTATACCTTGGGTGTAGAAAAGCTTTATGATATTTCCGCTCTTGGCGGAAGAAAAATCGGGGACCTGCTTGATGAATTGACTGGAGATTTTCCTGTTAGTAAAAATGTTGATGAAGAAGAAAAAGACCAAAAGCTAAAAGTTGCAGTTGTAGGTCGTCCCAATGTTGGGAAATCTTCTTTAACAAATGCCCTACTTGGTTATGATAGGAGTATAGTAACGGAAATTCCGGGTACGACCCGTGACAGTCTCGATTCTATTTTAAAATTTTACAAGCAGGAGATTATTTTAATTGATACGGCTGGTCTGCGTAAAAAGAAAAAAGTTCAAGAAAGCATAGAATTCTATTCCACTATAAGATCTTTAAAAGCAATAGGCGAATGTGATGTTGCCGTTATTATGATTGATGCACAATTTGGAATTGAAGGGCAGGACCAAAAAATAATTGATGAAGCTATAAGGTGGCGGAAAGGAATTATCCTAGCTGTTAATAAATGGGATCTTATTGAAAAAGAGACTAATACAGCTAAACAATTTGAAAATGAGATAAGAAATAAAACTGGGGCACTAGACTATATTCCCGTAATATTTATATCCGCAAAAACAAAACAGAGAATTTATAAGTTGATTGACCTTGCATTGCTTATTAATACTGAAAGAAAAAAGAATATACCCACAAGTGAATTGAATGATGTATTATTATCGGAAATTGAAAAAACTCCTCCTCCTTCAACTCCTACAGGTAAAGAAGTAAAAATTAAATACATAACTCAAGTCGGGAAAAATTACCCGGTATTTCTATTTTTTCTAAATTATCCAAAGGATATTGCGGAGCATTACAAACGGTTCCTTGAAAAATTGATAAGAAAACATTTTGGATTTAATGGTGTCCCAATCACTTTAAGTTTTAAGAAAAAATAAAAAATATTAAAATGAATATCTTTAAATTGCAGCAAGAAGAATAAATTCAAACTATAAAATTTGTATCGTTAAATTGTTTTATTATTATCGAAACTTTAGTCCTGGTTATGTTCCGTTATTTATTTTATAATAATATAGCAACTAAACAATAAGGCAATTTGATTGTTAAAATGAATAAATATTTTTAAAAAATATTCGATAAAATAAAATGAATAATAATTTTTATCTAATTAACCATCCTCTTATAAAAAGAGACATTACTATTTTAAGAGATGCAGCTACTTCACCGGAAATATTTAGAGCTGTAGTAAAAAGGATTTCTATAATTTTAGCAGTAGAAATAAGCAATGATTTTGAAATTTCCGAAACTAAAGTATCAACACCTTTGGAAGAAACTAAAGGTTTTAAGTTAAATCAAAGTATTGTTCTGGTTCCTGTTTTAAGAGCAGGGCTCGGAATGGTTAATGGATTCTTAGAAGTTATTCCTGAAGCTAAAGTCGGGCATATTGGTTTGCAGCGTGATGAAGAAACTCTTCAGCCTGTTGAATATTATTATAAAACTCCAAAAAATATTGATAAAGCAAAGGTAATATTAATTGATCCAATGCTTGCTACAGGAGGAAGCGCTTCCGAAGCCGTAAAATATTTGAAAAAGAAAGGCGCTAAAGATTGCAGGTTCGCTTGTCTTGTTGCTGCCCCTGAGGGATTAAAAAAATTACAAAAAGATCATCCTGAAATGAAAATTTACTGTGCCGCTTTAGATAGGGAATTAAACCAAAAAGGTTATATCCTCCCTGGTTTAGGGGATGCCGGGGATAGAACTTTCGGAACTCTATAATATTTTTGTATTATTTACTTTTAGAAGGTAGGATAAAATATTTCTTCAACTTATTCTAATAAAACTTTCCACATGAATAAATGTTTGAACGGATTCATGCTCCGGTATGTAAATAATTCTTCTTTATATGGTAACTTTTTTATTTCCATTCTTTTAATTTTATGTTTAACTTCATTTCTTCATGCTCAAAGTTATCCCGAACCAATAGTTGATAGTTTATTAAAAAAGGGGATTGCTCTTATAATAGATCAGGAATATCAATCCGCTGAAAAAGTTTTTGAAGAGTTGAAGACTCAATATCCGGCTTTACCGCTTGGAGATATTTATCTGGCTGCTAATGAAATTGCAAAATCATATGATTTTAACCGCGAATTTAATGATGAATTAATTACTAATAATTTGAATAAAGCCATGGATAAATCCGAAGCTTTGCTGGATAAAGATGAAAATAATATCTGGAACATTTATTTTCTTGCATTGTCTAAAGGTTATTATGCATACTATAAAGCATTAAATAAAAATTGGTTTTCAGCAATATCTAATGGATTTGACGCAATAAAATATTTTAAGAGATGTCTTCAAAAAGATTCTTTGTTTTATGATGCATATACAGCTATTGGCAATTTCGAATACTGGAAAAGCAGGAAAACTGAATTTTTAAGCTGGCTTCCGTTTGTTGATGATGAAAGTGATGAAGGCATGAAATATTTAATAAAAGCTGTAAATAATCCGGGTTATAATACATATTTGGCAATTCATTCTCTTCAGTGGATATATATTGACCAAAAAAAATATACTGCAGTAATTAGACTTACGGAACCGGTTCTTGAAAAATACCCGGAAAGCCGTTTCTTTAAATGGGCATTGGCAAGAGCATATGAAGAAATTGATAAAAAGAATTCAATAAAAATTTATTATGAAATTTTGGATTCATATTTAAGTATTAATGAATTAAGTAAATTTCATGAAATTCTTCTTAAACATTTGATAGCCCAGCAATATGAACAATTAGGTGAATTTGGGAAAGCATTAAAATTGTGTGAAGATATTTTAATTATTGATTATTCTTCTTCACCCGAAAAGGATAGATTAGATAGGCGAATTAAGAGAGTTAAAGAATTAAAAGAAAAGATTGAATCAGAGATGAGAAAAAGATAAGAATTATTTCGGATTTCGGATTTTTTAAAACAGAATATTAAACTCCACATTTTTACTCAATCCGTAATTCACTATCCGAATTTCGTAATTTTTCATCCCTTTATCTATTCATATAAATAAGTTAAATTAATAGTAAGTAAAGTATAAGTTTTAGATGAATTTAGCTTCAACAAATAAGAAAATGCTTGATGAGCTTCTATCTACATGCAGAAAGCATCTTCCTTCCATTAATGAAGCACTCATAACTAAAAGCTTTGAGTTTGCAATGGAAGCCCATAAGAATGATCTGCGTGCTTCCGGTGAACCGTACTTTACACATCCTTTCGAAGTTGCTATGATAGTCGCGAAAGAGCTTCCACTGGACGATGTTACCGTGGCAAGCACACTTCTTCATGATGTTGTTGAAGATACCGAGTTTGATCTTGATATTCTGGCAAAGGAATTCGGTAAAGAAGTTGCCGAAATTGTTGACGGAGTTACAAAAATCAGCGGAATCTTTAAAGGGCAGGAAATTACTCAAGCTGAAAATTACAGAAAACTTCTTCTTTCGATGATTAAGGATGTCAGGGTAATTTTAGTGAAATTTGCGGATAGGCTCCATAACATGAGAACATTGGAATATGTTAGCCCTGAGAAGCAAAGAAGAATTGCCCAGGAAACTCTTGAAATTTATGCTCCTTTTGCAAACCGTTTCGGTTTAGGAAGGGTAAAATGGGAATTGGAAGATCTTTCATTTAAATATTTGAACCGCGAAGCTTATGAAGAAATTGCAAAAAAAATCCAGAGCAAAAGAAAAGAGAGAGAAGCTTATATTAAAAAGTTTACGGAACCTTTGCTTGATAAACTAGATGCATATAAATTGAAATATGAAATTAGCGGCCGGCCAAAACATCTTTACAGCATCTACAGGAAAATGGTTAGAAGAAATAAACCTTTTGAAGAGATTTATGATCTTTTTGCTATCAGGATAATTTTAGAAACTCTAAATACAAATGATTGCTATACAACATTGGGAATTGTAAATCAAATGTATTTACCGGTTCCGGATAGATTTAAAGATTATGTCTCAATTCCAAAGACAAACAATTACCAATCAATACATACAACGGTTGTTGGTCCCGAAGGAAGACTGGTTGAAGTTCAAATAAGAACCAGGACAATGCATGAAGTTGCAGAGAAAGGTGTTGCAGCTCATTGGCGTTATAAGGAAAATAAAAGTGCACCTGATAATAATCTTGATAACTGGGTTAACTGGATTAGGGATATTTTTGAAAATGCTACAAGAGAAGAAACAAGAAAAGACCTTCTGGAAAGCTTTAAATTAAATCTTTACCAGGATGAAATTTATGTTTTTACCCCGAAAGGGGATTTGAGACGTTTACCGATAAATGCAACTCCGGTAGACTTTGCTTTTGAAATTCATAGTAAGATTGGCTACCACTGCATTGGAGCGAAGGTAAACGGTAAAATTGTTCCGTTAGATTCGGTTCTGCATAGTGGGGATCAGGTAGAAATTATCTCTTCAAAAAATCAGCATCCGAATAAAAACTGGTTAAAATTTGTTACTACTCACAAAGCAAAATCCGCTATAAGAAAATTTTTAAATAAAGAAGAAGAAGATATTGTTGATTCAGGGAAAGAAATTTGGGAAAAAAGACTTAAAAAATTGAAACTCGAGTTCACGCTGAACGATATCAATAAGCTTGCTTTGAGCTTAAAGTATGAAAACAATAAACAATTTTATAAAGCTATAGCCCAGGGAAAAATTAATCTTGAAGAAGTATTAACAGCGACACAGGAAAAAGCGAAGAAAGAAGATAAAACACCGGTTCTTGAATTTGAAAATTTCGCAAATATTGCAAGGGAAGATGTTGGCGGTGTTTTGGTTGATGGGAAAGAGGATGGAATTTTGTATTCTTATGCAAAATGCTGTAATCCAATCCCCGGGGATCCTGTAATTGGTTATATTACTGTAGGTGAAGGAATCAAAATTCATAGAAAGACTTGTTCAAACTTATTAAATCTTTCGGTTAAAGACGGGAGTAAATTAATCCCTGTTCAATGGCCTCAAAATGAAGATTCATTATTTGTAGCAGGAATTACAGTCATGGGAGAAGATTCTCCCGGATTACTAAATGAAATATCTCATGCTATTGTTGCTTACCAGAATACCAATATTAAATCAATAAATATCAATACTAATCATTCTATTTTTGAAGGCAGTGTGACTCTTTATGTTCATAATTTAGATCATTTATCTCGGATAATGGATCGTCTTAAAAAAGTAAAATCAATTTATTCCGTTGAAAGATTTGAAAGTGCTTAATGCTTAAAGAAGAAAATAGAATATTAGCTATTGACTTCGGTTTAAAAAGAATTGGTTTAGCACTTTCTGATCCGCTGCTTACGTTTTCTTATCCCTTTAAAACTATTTTTAATGATAATTCTCTTTGGCAGAATTTGAAATCTATTATAGAAGAAAAAAAAGTGAAGAAAATTATTCTCGGGTTTCCTTTAAAAAACAATGATGAAAAAACACATGTTACGAATTCGGTGTTGGAATTCAAAAAAAAATTGGAAAATAAATTCTCTTTGGAAATTATCTTATGGGATGAAAGTTTTACTTCCGAAATGGCAAAACAGATTATTATAAAAACAGTAACAAAAAAATCCAAAAGAAGAGATAAAGGTTTAATTGATCAGAATTCCGCTGCGATAATTTTACAAGAATATTTGAACGAAAATAATTAAGTTCAAGCCTGCCGGCGAAGTTTTAAATAAGCCGGGGTCAAGAGTAAGCTCAAAAATTTGTCATATATTGTAAATTATAAATATTTATAGAACTTAAAGTTATTTTCATTATTTTTTATTACTATAATTACATTTAAAATCAATTATTAAATTTCTATACATTTTATGCAGTTAGCGTTAGGATTTATAGAAACTGATAGCTATGTAGGAGCAGTTGAAGCTTCAAATGTAATGGTAAAAGCTTCGAATGTTATTTTAATAGGAAAAGAAGTCTTTACTTCCGGTGCGGTTACGGTAAAAATTATGGGTGAAAGTGATGCTGTTGATTCTGCAATCGAAGTAGGAACTCAAGCAGTAAAAAAATTAGGCAAGAATGTTTCATCACATATTATTATAAATCCTGATGAGCAGTTATTAACAATTCTGCCTGAAATAAAAGATCTGTTTTTCTTGCTTAAAAAAACTCCAAAAGAAGTTATCGGGAAAAGTGAAATTGCTGAACCGGCAAAGAAAGAAACTGCTGTCGAAACCCTAAAAGCTCCTAATGGAGATAAACCGGTAAAAACAAAAATAAAAAAACCTTCTAAAGTACCTAAGGAAAAAAAGGAAGTTAAAATTAAAGAACCGGTTTTAAAATTTAAAAACGATACAATTTTAAGATTGAGAGAAGAAGCATTAGGTTTGAATAAAAAAGCAAAAGAGGTAAAGCAAATAAAAGGAAAAAAAGCTAAAGTTGAAAAACAACCTAGCTCTGATTTGGAATCGTTAAATGTACATCAATTAAGAAAATTAGCAAGAAGCACAAAAAATTTTCCCATTCAAGGACGGGAAATTTCAAAAGCTAATAGAGGAGTACTTCTTGATTATTTAAAAAACTTGAAGTAATCCGTAAAAGAAATAGAATGCCAGACTGAGCATATCGGCATATGACATTTAATCGTTAATTAATTCTAAAATGAAAAAAAATCTTCATATAATAATAATTTCAATTATATTTTCTATTATTCTCTGGGTTTCAATTTCGTTATCTAACGATTATTATGCTACTTTCAAGATTCCTCTGAAGATGGTTAATTTCCCGGAAGGATATACAATCGGTTCCAAAATTCCTGATGATATATCGGTAAAACTAAAAGGGGAAGGATGGAAATTAGCGGCACTTAAACTTGGAAGAGAAACTGATTACATTGTTTCGGTCGGCAAAGAAACAGGGAAGCGTTTTATAAATCTTTATAATTATTTAGTGGATAATCAATGGCTCTCATCGGATATTGAAGTAATTGATATTTCTCCTGATACACTTTCTTATAATGTCGAAAAAATTGCCTCAACACGTGCCGAAATTATTCCCGATTTAAATCTGAATTTCAAACCGGGTTTTGGTCTTGCGACTGAAATGATAATCAGACCGGAATCTACAACTGTTTTTGGACCTTCAAGCAGGATAAAGAATTTACGGGCGGTTTCAACTGAAAAATTATCTTTTAATAATTTAGATGATAAAATTGATGAAAAAATACCCTTAAGACCCATTCCGGAAATGAATTTTAGCAACAGTAATGTAAATATAATTCTGGATGTTCAAAAAATAGTTGATAAAAATTTTGATAACCTGCCGGTTGAAATAATTGATATCCCTTCAGATAGAAATGTGATATTGCTTCCTAATAAAATAAGTATCGGTTTAAGAGGAGGAGTAGACGTTTTGGCAAAGCTGAACAACGATCAGTTAAAAGCTCATATAAATTATAGGGAGGTTGTTCTCGATACACTGGGAAGTATTATTCCCAAAATTACTCTGCCGGAAAATACTTCGCTTATTTATATAAAACCGGAACGTTTAAGGTATATAATCAAGAAATTTAATTAATTTTGAATAATTTCTTGTTCAAATGTTATATTATCCTAATATTCTCTATTCGATATTTGGAAATAGAACCTGAATAATGAACCTTAGGATATTTGAATGTTGAATCTAAAATAAAATAGGAATAAATGTTTATTACTTTTGAAGGTATAGATTTTTGCGGAAAATCTACCCAGGCAGATCTTCTAAAAAATTATTTAATAAAAAATAATAAAAAAGTTGAAATAATAAGGGAACCCGGTGGAACAAACATATCTGAGAAAGTCCGCAGTATTCTTCTCGATAAAAAGAATGAAAATATGTTTATGGAAACTGAAATATTCCTATTTTCGGCAAGCCGTGCCCAGCTAGTTAGAGAAAAAATTAGACCTTACCTCGAAAAAGGAATTTATGTAATTTCGGATCGCTTTCATGATTCAAGTATTGCATATCAAGGATTTGGAAGAGGTATTTCGATAGAATCGGTAGTACATGTGAATAAACTTGCAATAGGCTCAACAATTCCCGATATAACTTTTTTTATTGATATCCCTGTTGAAGAAGCCGAAAAAAGGAAAACGGGTAAAAATGTAAATGAACTGGATAGAATAGAGATTTCGGAGATGAATTTTTTTGAAAAGGTTAGAAATGGTTATCTGGAAATATCAAAAACAGAAAAAAGATTTCGAGTTTTAAAAGGTATGGAATCTATCGATAAAATCCATAACAATATTATTAATGAAATTATATTATTTGAAAATAAGGAGTCGGTATGAAATTTAAGAAGCTCTCGCACTTAATAATAGCAGGCTTTGTAGTATTTATTTTTTCCGGATTTTTTACCGGTAAGAATGATATCTATTTTGAAATTAATAAGAATATGGATCTTTTTAGCAGGGTTTATAAGGAGATCACATTTAACTATGTAGATAATATTAATCCTGAAGAATTTATGAAAGCCGGGATACAAGGAATGCTTGGCTCCCTTGATCCTTATACAATTTATATCGGCGCTGATAAGAAAGATGAGATAGATTTAATTACAAACGGAAAATATGGCGGTGTAGGAATTTCAATTGGAGTTAGAGCAAATAAAGTTACCGTAATTGAAGTCCTTGACGGCTACTCTGCCCAAAAACAGGGGATAAGAATTGGCGATCATATTTTGCAGGCAGGGGGAGTAGATATAACTCCTGAAAATGTTGAAGATATCTCTTCACTTGTAAAAGGTGAACCCGGTACAACAGTCGATATAAAAGTAACAAGAAATGATGACAAGGACACAATCAATTTTAATTTAGTAAGAGAAGAAGTAATTGTTAAGAGCTTGGCTTTTTATGGATTCTATCCTGAGAATAGTAATAATGTTTATTTAAAATTATCTAACTTTAGCAGATCAGCTGCAGATGAAGTTCGAAATGCTCTGAAAGAATTAAAAGCAAAGAAAGAAATAAAATCAATAGTTCTTGATCTTAGGGGAAATCCCGGCGGCTTACTGGATGAAGCCGTGGATATTTGTGATAAGTTCCTTGCAAAAGGTAAATTAATTGTGGTTACAAGAGGGAAAACAGATGAAAGTGAAAAGAAATATTATTCTGTCCAGGAACCAATGGTTGGTGATGCAAATCTGGTGGTTTTAATAAACGGAGGTTCTGCATCTGCTTCGGAAATTGTTGCAGGAGCAATGCAAGATCATGACAGAGGAGTTATTTTAGGTACAAAATCGTTTGGTAAAGGCTTGGTTCAAACTATAACGCCGCTAAATTATAATACATCACTAAAAATAACTACGGCAAAATATTATACACCTAGCGGAAGGTGCATTCAGAAGATAGATTATTCAAAAGAAAATAAAGTAATAGAAGATGTTGATTCTATTATTGCTACTCCTTTTTTGACAGATAATAAAAGAACCGTATATAGTGCCGGTGGTATTTCTCCCGATACAACTGTGGAATATGAAATCCAGGGTGAAATTACTAAAGAACTTTTAGCGAAAGGATTGTTCTTTAAGTTCGCTGATCATTATTATTATGCTCACCAGAAAGAAGATCTAAATTCCGTTAGCGATGAAAAACTTTTTAAACTATTTCAAGATTATGTTAAAGAACAAAAATTTGATTACACATCGGATACCGAAAAAGAATTGGACAAATTAATTCAAATGGCATCAACTGAAACAATGGGGGATAAAATTTCTACGGAATTAGGCCAATTAAAAAACCAGTTTGAAGAATTTAGTAAACATGAGATGACCATTTTTAAAAAAGAAATATTAAGAGAAATCAAAGTAGAAATAGCTTCAAGATATTCCGGCACCGAAGGCAAGGTTAAAGAAAGCATTGATTATGATAAACAGTTTCAAACAGCTTTGAACATTTTAAAAGATTCGGTTATTTATGATAGATTGTTGAATTATCATTAAAATTTTAATGAAAATTTGCAGCATTTGAATCTTTTTTTATTTTGTGCTTTATAACTTCAATGCTGAATAATAAAGTTTTATTGAAAATTTTTTTCAATATTGATTGATTATAGCTGTATTTGAAATTATTTTCACGGTATGAAACCTCGCAAGGTAATTTTTAGAAGAAACCCTCTATTTGAAAAATGTCCTTCCTGTTCGTCACCAAATTCAATTAGGCGTTCCCGGTCGCGAAATGCATACGAAACCATATTAAAACGC
This sequence comes from uncultured Ignavibacteriaceae bacterium, assembly GCA_964448105.1. Lineage (GTDB taxonomy): Bacteria > Bacteroidota > Ignavibacteria > Ignavibacteriales > Ignavibacteriaceae > CAVQBP01. Next base: position 45,538 of record CAYUVK010000021.1, on the reverse strand, counting down.
ATTACTTTTTTTAAAACTTATCGCTGCTCTAAATGCGGGTGGAGGGGATATATATCGACATTCAGTATTACTTTTGAATCAATAAAAAGCCTGGCATTCTATATTGCATTAGCGCTGTTAGCCGGTTATATTGTTTATCAATTGCTCCATAGATTTGTTTAGGTCTTTTGAATAAAAAATAAATGTTCTATTTATTTCAGAATATTAAATTTTAATATGAATGATTCGTTAAAAGAGAAAATTAAAAGTATAGTTGGAAAAAAAAATTATTTTGATTCGGAAGAAGATAAAATAGTCTATTCTTTTGATGCCACTCCAATTTTTGAACAGAAACCTGAAGCAATAGTTTTTCCCGAAGATGAAGAGCAGATATCCAGGATTGTAAAACTAGCCAATGATGAGAAATTTAATATTGTTCCCCGCGGTGCTGGAACCGGTTTAAGCGGAGGGGCAGTCCCTGTAGAAAATTCTGTCTTAATTGTTATGACTAGATGGAATAAAATCCTTGAAATAGATACAAAAAATTTAACTGCTACAGTCCAGCCAGGAGTTGTTACTGGGCATCTGCAAAGTGAAGTTGAGAAACTCAATTTATTTTATCCGCCTGATCCCGGCAGTATGAACGTCTGTACAATTGGAGGAAACGTTGCAAATAATGCCGGAGGTTTAAGAGGTTTAAAATATGGTGTTACAAAAAATTATATTCTCGGAACAGAAATGATCCTTCCAAACGGTGATTTGTTAAAAACCGGCGGGAAGAATTTTAAAGATGTTGCCGGTTACAATCTTAAAGATTTTATTGTCGGCAGTGAAGGTACACTTGGGATTATTACAAAAATAATTTTAAAGCTAATTCCTGTTCCCGCAAATTCAATTACTATGCTGGCTTATTTCGATAAATTACCGGATAGTGCGAAATCTGTTTCGGAAATAATTGCTTCGAATATAGTTCCGAGCATGATGGAATTTTTAGATCATACAACTTTGAATTGTGTTGAGGATTATACAAAAGTTGGCTTACCGAGAAATAGCGAAGCTGTTCTTTTAATTGAAGTGGATGGTAGGGGAAGTATTGTTGAAGAAGATGCAGAAACAATAATTAATATATTAAAAAGAAATAATGCTTCTTTTGTTAAAAAAGCATCGAGTGCAGATGAAGCAAATTCATTAAAGACTGCAAGAAGAAGTGCATTCAGTGCTCTTGCAAGAAAAAAACCGACTACAATTTTGGAAGACGCAACTGTTCCAAGAAGCGAACTCCCGGTAATGATAGAAAAAGTAACTGAAGCTGCAAAAAAGTACAATCTTATCTTCGGAGATTTCGGGCATGCAGGTGATGGTAATCTGCATCCGACCTGCTTAACTGATGAAAGAGATAAAGCAGAAATTGAAAAAGCTCATAAAGCATTTGATTTTATTTTTAATGAAGCAATAAAATTAGGTGGAACAATTACCGGCGAGCATGGGACCGGCCTGGCAAAAAAACAGTTCCTTGAAAAAGTTGCAGGAATTCCCGGTTTAAATATGATGAAACAGATCAAATCCGTTATTGATCCGAATAATATTATAAACCCCGGGAAAGTTTTTGATATGAGTCCGAAGTGTGAAGTATACTACTAAAATTTGATATAAATTGATTAAATATTTTTCCAGATAATAAAACCTCTGTATTGTTTATTTTCTAAAAAACGTCAACACAGTTTTATTGAAGAGTTCTGGATGCTGCTGCAGTGCATTATGATATGAATCGGGGAAAATGCATAGTTCGGCATTTGGTATGGATTGGAATATCTTTAATGTATGTTCGGGTTTGATAACATCATGATCGCCGGCCATAACCAGTACGGGGCAATGGATATACCTGAGACTGTCAAATGAAATATTTGGTTGATACAGCATCATTTTATTAAGTGCGATGGTTTTTTTCGAAGTTGTATTATCATTTTCCACAAAGTTTTTTAGTTCAAGTATATCCTCATACTTAAAAGCAGTGGAATCGGGAACTATGTTTGCTCCCGATACCGCAAGCTTTTTAACTTTAGCCGGATATCTCAAAGCCATTATGATTCCGTCAATACCACCGTCACTCCATCCGAGTACATATGCGGAATCTATTCGCAGCTTATTCATTAATTCATTAAAATCCGAAGCCATTAAATCATAAGAAATAGAATCGGGTGAACCGCCTGATTTTCCCTGTAAACGGGTGTCAATAGCTATTATATGATAATATTTTTCGAAAAATGGGATCTGATAACGGAAAGCTTTAATGGAACCACCATTACCGTGCAGCATAATCATAGGTTTGCCGTTCCCGTAAGTTTCATAATAAAGCTTGATACCATTAATCGTAGCATAATGACCTGCCTGCAGATTATTGCCGTAATCGACGGTATCGGTTTGCGCAAGACAATTGACAATGCCAAAAAAGAATATCAAAATTAAAATTAGTGCTTTGCTCATATTTCCTTTAAGCATAACAAATCATTATTAATGATTAAAAAAATATAGACAATTTAATATTTAATGTTACATAATCTTATTCATTTAAATAATATTCAAACCTACTCACAATTAACCGGCATCCTTGGATATTACTTGCTTTGACTGGAACATACCGAGTAATTTTAATGCAAAAGGAATCATGATTGTTATTGCCGGAATAATGGCCAAGGTAGATTGGTAAATTTCAGATTGAGTTGCAAACAGAAATATAACAATTCCCACAAATACAAGCAGAATTGGAATACGGAATAAAGTCCACCCATTTTGAGTTTCTTTTTTATTCAGGAAATCCTCTTCATAAAAATCAGCTTCTCTTATTAATTTTGCGAAAAATATATTAAAAGGTTTTAAATTCGGCTCTCTCTTTATTAAACCCCGTCTGAACAAAGTTTCCACAACTTTAATATTTGAAACAGGTAAAAATTTGTCCTTAGCTAACCTCATCAATACAATTTTTTCCCCTGTTGAACAAGAATCCCAGAGCTTCTGGTGATACGAACGGGTTTTTTCCATTGCTATATCAAAGAAACTTGATGTCCCTAATGTCTTTTCATTTAGAACCTCATCTTTATCAATTCTCAACAATTTTTTAGCGATTGATTTTAATTCAGGGTGAAAGTCTAAGGTAATATTGTTGTTAAGTTCCTGCTCTATTAATAATTCAGCCGGAATATCAGGTAAAAATAGTGATCTAAAAAATTGAAAGAATGATCTTTTTTCTTCAGGTGAATTTTCGATAGAGAAGTTTTTATCAACAGAAAGTTCTTCCAAGATATTTAATGTTGAATTGATATCATTTGAAGTATAATACCAGGATAAGGAAACAAAACCTGAAAAAATATTATCCCACCTGTTTAATATTTCTTTCTGAACTTTTTCCTCTTCTTTTGGCTTGTAAAGAGCGAATCCGCCGATTGGATTTACGGATGATAGTACTATAAGCTTATTTTTTTTAACATATACTTCTTCTTCAAGGAATAAAAGTTTTTTTGAATTGATTTCCGGATTAGCAAAATCATATTCAAAGTTATCGATGATAACAATTTGATTATTTTGCTCTTCTTCCTTAAACGAAAATACAGGATTTGCTTTCTGGTAGTCTTTACTTATTATATCTGACATATTTATACACAGTAACCGAACCGCTTTCTTATTCTCTTCTTCATGACATAATATTTCCCTGCTAATCCTTTCTGCCAAACATTTATCATTTGAAAGCAGCAGGATATTATTAGTAGTTTCTTTAATAAATATGTTATCCTGCATAAAATAAGTCAGATCATTTGCATTAATTAAAAATGCACTTTTTATTATGTACAAAATGACCGAATAAAATAAATATATTAAAATGAGTACTATAAATATCAAAAATAAAAACTTGAGCAAAAGTTTTCCTTTGCTGCTTGAAGTAAAAACAGCTTCCTGTAAATTTGGGATGCTGGTAGTAATCGTATCTATTAAATAATGATTTACGTTATTCTTTGGAGGGTTTATATCATTTATATAAAATGAAGCCGTATTGAAATTGTATATGAAACAAGGTTTATGCAAGAAAGCTCTAGCATCGATGTTTCCTCTGTGGAAATTTGGAATTATTTCATAGATTATTGCAGTGTCCAGCCATGAGGAGCTTGTATCCTTATACATATTTTTTTTAATAATCGGTATATTCGGCTTTTGAGCATTTGAAGGTAAATAAATATCGGAACGATCTTTTATCCTGATTTCAAATAATTCTTTCGCAAAAGAATAATCAGCCGGATTGTATTTATCTGCTAACTCTTGTAACCTGTCTTTCTTTTTTTGATAGTAGTCTAATTCCGAGAGCTTTATATTGGTTTTAATTTCAGTCTGAAATGCAATTTTAAAAAAGCCGATGGTAGGGAGAATAGCCCCGAGAATAAGAAAACTCGTAAATGCTAAAACATAAAATTTGGTCGCCTTTTGTATAGTCTTTTCGGATTTCCAGATCTTTTCAGGCTTCAGGGCTTTTCTTTCTATAAATGATTTATCAAATAAAACATATGCTCCAAATAAGGTTGCAAAAATCCATATAATAAAAGTAAGTAAGGAATTTTTTAGCGGGAAATTATTTTCTTTTAATATTAAGAAAATCAAACCTATATCAATAATTGTAACTAGCGAAAATAAAATCCATAAATTTTTATCATCTTTAGTTTCATTCCTTCTTAATTTTGAAACTATTATTATAAAGCTTAGTACTATTGCCGAATGAGGGTAGAGCCAGGTTGCAATAAAAATATTATTTAAATCTTTTCCCGTTGCATAGTAGAATATTAATATTAAGGAGAATAGGATAAATATGATCATCAGTCTCAAATAAATATCGGCTTTTTCAATTTGAGGCCAAATTGAATTTCTTTGGATTGATTTAAATGTCATGAAAATAATTACAAAAATGAAAAACGGAATTAAATAAAGCATAAAAAGCGAGGATGACAAAGAGATCATTAAAACATTATTAGCACTTAAAATACTTTTGTCGTACATCATGACAATATTCCAAGGTATCCCTTCAATAGGATATATCATCCCTCTGATTTCTTTTCCCCAGTAATCGGTGTCCAAATATTCTTTCGATTTACTTTTAATTGCTGCTTTAATATTTCTGCAATTGTTGCATTCTGTAAAAAAATTCTCCTGGAAATTACGGTCAGAGTTTGAATGAAAAATTACCTGACCATTATCATCCATTATACAAAATGAATATCCAATTGGAAGTACGGGAGAATATACCGATATAGGCAAGAAATCTATAGCTCCGACATAATCCCTATTTTTAAATTTTACTTTTTTTGAAAGAGTTGTCAAGAAATCGCCGGTAGTCCAGGAAATTATTGGTTGTATAAATATTCCTTTTGTATTACTAAAATTCCAAACATTACTATCAACAATGTTTTTATAATACTCTCTATTTTTAACAGGAACGAATGTAGTCCTTTTTTCCTTCATCAGCAGTTTATATTCTTGCATTCCGGTTTTATAATTTATCCATGCTACCATATCGAAATAAGGATATTGTTGTGCATTTAATGTATCCACGGTTAAATATTGTTTAACTTTATTAGAATGTAATTTTTTATCATATGTTTTTGATAAATAAGTAAGCTCACTGTCAATTTTTTTGATCTCGGATCGGAAATTATTTCCCATATCTACTGCAAGAGAATTGAGGTTTGTATCCACATTATTATTTTGATAAACAGAAACAAAGATATCCATAATTGATAGGGTCAATACAGCCGCAATAAATAGGAGTGATAATGAAGCAATAATTATATCGGATGTTCGTATATGTTCATACCGGCTGGCAAATCTTAATTTAAGTAAAGGCCAGGCTAGTACAATAAGAATGATTATGGCAATAAAAGCCAGGATAACATTGGCAGACACAGCTTGACTTTCCGATTGAAATTTATCCATTCTTATAATTCCACAAATTGTCCATTGTTTTTTTACCTTACCGTTTAAAGAAGCATATAATCTTGCCGGGTGGATAAAAAGCATATATTCCTCTCCTCCGAGAGTATATTGTGCAATAGCATCGCTGGAGGAGATATTAAGAAAGTTTACACTGTCTTTTTTATTTAGTTCAACAACTTTTTTAATAGTAGAAATACTCATGGTTTTTGATGACGGGATTACATAACCTGTATTGGTGGCAAGAAAGCAGTCATCAAACAGATCCTGGTTTTTTTTCTTTGTAATAATTTCATCAATTCCTTTAACCTTTATCATTATGTAATATTTGGAATATTTTTTTCTTAATTTCAAAAGCAGAGAATCATTTCTTTCTTCAAACCAAACAGAATTAGCATGTTTACGGTTAATTGATACATCTGAACTGTCTAAGTTAGATATTAAAGATATCAGCTTGTCGCTTATTTTCTTTATTGAATTATTATTGCTGTCATTTACAGTGGTTGCAATGGCAGTTGATAAAGCCGCAACTCTTGATTGTATTGCAGTTGAAACAGCATTTAGCTGTCTGAAATTCCGCTGAATAAGCTGGTCTTTTTTATCATCTACGTGTTTGAAATAAAATATTATGAAAATCGCAGCTACCAGCGTAAATACAAAGAATAAAAAAAGACTTTGCCGGGAAGTAATAAAAGATGCTTTCATATATCACCTTTAAAAAAAATCAATTATTATAAAACCGTAAAACAGGAAAATACTCGGGAGTTAAAGAGGAATAGTTGCTACTATTTCAGGATGTATTTGTTTTTATTTTGTTACAAATATCGTTTCGGTTATTAAAATTATCTACCTTTTTTGTAACATTTATTATAATGGATGTAACATTGACAGGGATCACTTCTAAGAATTATTTATCAACGACTAATGCTTAAAGTCTGGTTTTTAGTTATATAATCACTCTTATTCGGTTTCTATATTTCTATTTTGTAAAATATTGGATTAAATTTTAATTTATTATCTTTTTTGTTAATAGATATTAGAAAAATAAGTTTATCGATCATGATTCAATTGGTTATTATATTGTATGAATCCCATCCAAAGTAAAAATTTATTAAGTGTTTTACCGGGAGATGATGTTTTATCTCAATGTATTCATTGCGGATTGTGCTTATCGGTTTGTCCAACTTATGAAATTACTAAGCTTGAAAGATCATCCCCTCGGGGAAGAATAAAATTAATTAAATCTGTTGCAAGGGGGGAGATGCCTCTGACAGATACGTTCTCTTATGAAATGAATTTTTGCCTGGACTGCCAGGCGTGTGAAACTGCCTGCCCTGCCGGGGTAAAATACGGTTCAATGGTTGAAGCTGCAAGGGTTGAAATTGATAATTCAAGTTTTGGTTTATCATTTAAAGGAAGAATAAAGAAGTTCGCTTTAAATAAAATCTTTACTTCGAAAAAAAGATTTAAACTTATTTCAAGAATTTTATCTTTTTATCAAAATTCCGGTATGCAGAAATTTCTTCATTCTTCGGGTTTATTAAAAATATTTTCAAGCAGGTTGAATGAAATAGATCAATTATCTCCTGCTATATCAAAAAAATTTAGTGATGAAATAATTCCCGAATATTCTTTGCCTAAAGGAGAAATAAAATACAGAACAGCATTCCTTTCCGGGTGTTTAATGAATGTAATGTTTGCAGATATCAACAAAGATACAATCGATGTTTTAACAGAATGTGGATGCAGTGTTTTTATGCCTAAAGATCAAATATGCTGCGGATCTTTAAATGCGCATAACGGGCAGTTGGAATCAGCCAAAAAACTTGCTAAACATACTATTGATACTTTTCTAACAAACGAAAAACAACGAACTACAAACAACAGACAACTTTTTGATTTTTTAATTTCAAGTTCAGCCGGGTGCAGTGCTTTTATGAAAGAATATGTTCATATTTTTAAGGATGATCCCGAATATGCAGAAAAAGCAAAAATATTTTCATCAAAAGTTAGAGATTTTACAGAATTTTTCAGTGATTTAAATATTCATTTATCTTTAAATGAAATCAGTGAATTAATAACTTATCATGATGCCTGTCATCTGGCGCATACACAAAAAATAATATCGCAGCCAAGAGAATTATTAATGTCAATACCTAATATAAATTATAATGAACTTGAAGAATCAACATGGTGCTGCGGCAGTGCAGGTATATATAATTTGTTGCAGTACGATTCATCGATAATTATATTAAAAAGAAAAATGGAGAATATAAAAAAGACAAACGCAAAAATTGTTGTTACCGGAAACCCTGGCTGTATTTCTCAAATAAAGTATGGAGCAAAAAAATTCGATGTTAATGTTGAAGTTTTGCATCCGGCAACTTTAATAAAAAGAATTTTGTCTAAAAAAAGTTAATATTCATATAAAAATATTATAAATAATCCTTTGAAATAGAACACATTGATTTAATATTATATTTAATATTTTGTTTCGATTCGTTTGTTTTTATTTATAATATTTTTATGTTTGTTGGTCACTATAAGAAACTATCATTGCTTAAATCTATTAACTAATCCCAATTACTTATTTGTAAGACGTCTAATTGACGCAGCGTCGTCAGCATTATATTAATTTTATAAATAAAGTATAATTTTAAGAGAATTTTAAAATAGTCCCAATTAAAAAATTATAAATTTGCTACTTTAAGAAGGATTATAATGAAAAATACACGATTGGACTATATTCTAAGAGTTCGATTGCCAATCACTATTTTTGTTATTATTGCTTGTTTTACAATAACGTTTTTTGTTAGTAAACCTGAAAGGGATATGGTTGGTTACAGCCCCGATCAACCAATAAATTTTCCGCACAATATTCATGCTGGTTTAATGAAAATCGATTGCCAATATTGTCATACAGGTGTGGAAAAATCTCGTGTTGCAATGGTACCGCCTGTCGCAACGTGTATGAATTGTCATACAATTGCAAGGAAAGACCGTCCTGAAATTAAAAAGTTAACCCAGTATTATAAAGAAGGAAAAGCTTTGCCCTGGAAGAGGGTGCATCGTGTACCGGATTTTGTTTATTTCAATCATAGTGTTCATGTAAACATGGGAATTGATTGCGTTCATTGTCATGGTGATGTTAGACAGATGACAAAAATTAAAGAAGTACATTCTTTTACCATGGCTGCATGTTTGGATTGTCATAGAAATGCCCATGAAAAATTACCGGAACTAAAAAATATAAAGAACGGTCCTGATTATTGTTTTGCTTGTCATCGATAAAACGGAGTTCGGATGGAAATAAAAGATTATTTTCAAAAAAAGATTAAGAGGAAAAAATTTTTTGCTTCAGTGGGAACAGGTTTTTTGGGCTACGTAGTTTTTAGATCATTCCCATTTAATCTTTTTGTAAAAAAAGAAGAAATCAAATCGCAAAAAATTAAAGTAAGAATTAATCCTCTTGCGGTAGAACGAAAAAATACGGGTAAAAATAATGTCTGATATTGATCATAAAAGTAAAAAAGAAGTAAAAAAAGAAAATCCTGATATCAATTATTGGAAAAGTTTTGAAGAACTTTATAATGATCCGGCGGTTATTGAAGCGTCGCACCATGAATTTCAAAAAGGCGTTACAGATGACTTTGATCTGAAAAAGGTTAGCGGATTATCAAGAAGAAAATTTTTAAGCCTTGTTGCTGCTTCAGCAGCTTTAGCAGGAGCCGGCTGCGCTGATTACCGGGATGAAGGAGATATAATCCCTTATAATAAAAAGCCTGAAAGCATAACATTAGGAAAACCGAATTATTATGCAACAGTAGCAAACGGTTGTCAAAATGGATGCGGAGTTTTAGTCAAAACCAGGGAAGGAAGACCAATTAAAGTTGATGGAAATCCTGATCACCCTGTTAATCAAGGAAAAACATGTGCTAAATGTCAGGCAAGTATTTTAAGCTTATATGATCCTGAAAGATTGAAGAATCCTTTGGTAAAAGCCAAAGAAGGCAGTTATATTAAATCAACATGGCAGAATATCGATGAAAAAATCCGCAATATCCTTTCAAATAGTAACGGTAAAGAAATTGCGGTAATTTCACACAGGATAATTTCACCTTCTACAAAAAAAGTTTTACAGGATTTCCGGCAAAAATATCCCGATACCAAAATTTATTCTTATGAATTGTTTAATGAAGATATACGAAATTCAGCATGGAAAAAAACTTATGGCACTGATGTTTTTCCCTTAATTAAATGGGATGAAGCAAAAATTATCGTAGCACTGGAATCTGATTTTTTGGGAATTGGTGAGAACAAGGTTGAGAATGCAATTTTATTTGCAAAAGGTAGAGATGTTAAAGAACTGGATAAATTTAACCGGCTGTATGTTGTTGAAGCCAATATGTCTGTTACCGGGAGTAATGCCGATTACAGGATTAAATTAAGACCGGATGCACAGTTTGAATTTGTTCAAGCTGTTACTAAAGCTGTTACAGGTTTGGGAGTAAATGATCCGGGTTTGAAGTCTTTCGCCGATGAATATTCAATACCATTAGTAAAAATTAAATATCTTGTTAATGATCTTCTGAAGAATAAAGGTAAATCTGTTGTTTATGCGGGAGATACATTACCTGAAAATGTTCATATTGCTGTTAATCAATTGAATGAAACTCTATCCAACGGCAGCATGTATCGGACTGATTCTTCCAAAGTCTATATTCAATCCTTAAGCGGTAATGAAGAATGGGAGAATCTCATTGAAAAAATGAACAACGGAAATGTCGCTGCTGTTATTCATTTTGATTCTAACCCGGTTTATCATTTACCTAAAGATTATGATTATGCCGATGCGATTAAAAAAGTTCAAAATGTAATTTCACTTGTTGAAAGTGAAAATGAATCTTCGGCAGTAAGTACCTTTGTTCTGCCGGTTAACCATTCTTTCGAATCGTGGGGTGATTATAAAACCAGGACCGGCTTTTATTCTATGCAGCAGCCAATTATTTTCCCTCTCTATAATACAAGACAAAAGGAAGCGGTTCTTTTATTCTGGGCAAAAGGAAACCAGGAGAAGTTCAATGAAAAATTGTACCATGATTATTTAATGAATTATTGGCAGAGTGAAATTTATCCTAATCTTGATGCTGAACTGGACTTTAAAAATTTCTGGCTGTCAGCTTTACAGGATGGGGTTGCAAAATCGAATGATAATCCGGTAAGTAATGGTAGCTATAATACAAAAGTACCTTTAAATTCAAATACAGTTGGTAATAAAGGGTATGCTGTTATTTTGCGGGAAAGTTATGCTACCGGAGATGGAAAATTTGCCAATAATGGCTGGATGCAGGAACTACCTCACCCGGTATCTAAAATATCCTGGGACAACTATGCAGCAATATCATTAAATACTGCTAAAGAACTAAATGTAAATTCAAATGACATAATTGAAATTAATGTAAATGGAAGGAAGTTAGAGATTCCTGTATTTATTCAGCCAGGTGCTGCTGATAATACAATTACAATAGAACTCGGATATGGAAGAAGTAAAATCGGAGTGGTTGGAACTGGAGTAGGATTTGATGCCGGTGTTTTAATGTCTAAAAATGGAGGGATTTCCAGGTGGATATATAATGCCGAAGCAAAAAAAGGAGACGGCACTTATAAATTAGTCACTGCTCAGGAACATCATACATTTGATGTAGGAATTACAAAAGATCAGGTTAAAAAGAGAGGGATAATACGGGAAGGTACAGTTGAGGAATATAAAAAGAACCCCGGTTTTTTAAGAGAAGATAATGAACAAAAAGAAGAAAGTCTTTACTATCCTCATGATTATCCCGGCGTGAAATGGGGTATGGCAATCGATCTTAACAAATGCCTGGGCTGCGGTGAATGTGTTATTGCTTGTGGTGCTGAAAATAATATTCCTATAGTAGGGAAAGAGCAGGTAGGCAAAGGAAGGGAAATGCACTGGATAAGAATTGACAGGTATTATTCAGGTACACCTGATGAGCCGCTTGTAAGTGCACAGCCGATGCTTTGCCAGCAGTGTGATCATGCACCATGTGAAAATGTTTGTCCTGTTTTAGCTACTACACATAGCCCGGATGGTTTAAACCAGATGATTTATAACCGCTGTGTTGGAACAAGATATTGTTCAAATAACTGTCCTTATAAAGTTAGAAGATTTAACTTTTTTAATTTTAGAGATCATTTTAAGGAACAATACCAGCAAACAGATATCTTTAACCTAGTATATAATCCTGAAGTTACCATAAGATCACGCGGTGTTATGGAGAAATGTACATTCTGTATTCAAAGAATAATGAATGCAAGATCCGAAGCAATAGCGGAAGGAAGGGAAGTAAAAGGAAGTGATGTAAAAACTGCCTGCCAGGAGGCATGCAATACAAACGCAATAAAATTTGGAGATATGAACGACAAAGATTCCGAGTTCTTCAAATACCGGAATCATGAACTTGGTTATTATGTACTTGCAGATTTAAATGTAAGACCAAATGTTACTTACATTGCTAAATTGCGAAATACTCATAAGGAGGAAGTATAATTGGCTACTGATTATTCGCAGGAAATATCTGTAATTGATGAACGGCTTACTTTCACTGATATTGAGAATTTAGTTGCCCGACCTATCGATGAGAAGCCAAATAAAAAATATTTATTCGCCTTAAGCGTTACTGTAAGCATGCTCCTATTGGGGGTAGTATGTTTGATAATTGCCTTTTATTATGGTATCGGCATGTTTGGGAACAATATACCCGTTGCCTGGGGGTTCCCGATAATTAACTTTGTCTTCTGGGTAGGTATTGGTCATGCCGGAACGCTTATTTCTGCAATCCTTTTTCTTTTAAGACAAAGATGGAGAACCGGTATTGCAAGGTTTGCAGAAGCAATGACTATATTTGCAGTTATATGTGCCGGTTTATTTCCTCTTATTCACCTTGGCAGGCCGTGGCTTGCAGGATATTTAATTCCTTATCCAAATCAACATGATCTTTGGGTTAATTTTATATCCCCATTAGTTTGGGATGTTTTTGCAGTTTCAACTTATTTTATCGTATCATTATTATTCTGGTATGTTGGTTTAATTCCGGATTTCGCTTCTTTAAGAGACAGGGCAACTTCAAAAGCTAAAAAATTCATTTATTCTTTATTTAGTTTGGGTTGGAGACATTCAAACCGGCAATGGCAGCATTATGAAAAAGCTTATATGATTCTTGCCGGTTTAGCTACTCCTTTAGTTCTTTCAGTCCACAGTGTGGTAAGTTTCGATTTTGCCATGGCGATACTTCCTGGCTGGCATTCAACAATATTTCCCCCATATTTTGTTGCCGGTGCGATCTTCTCAGGTTTCGCAATGGTTGTATTTGTTCTTGTAATTGTCAGAAAAGTATTCGATCTCGAAGGTATTATTACAATGAATACCCTGGACAATATGAATAAAGTAATTCTACTGACTTCATTGATGGTTGGATATTCATATGGGATGGAATTTTTTATGGGCTGGTACAGCGGCGAAGTTATTGAAAAGTTTGTTATAATAAATCGTGCTTTTGGTCCATATGCCTGGTCCTACTGGATTATGATAAGCTGCAATGTTCTGTTTCCGCAATTGTTCTGGTTTAAAAGATTTAGACGTTCAATTCCGGTTATGTTTGTCGTTTCCATTTATGTTTTAATAGGAATGTGGTTTGAAAGGTTTGTAATTATTGTTACTTCTTTACATAGAGATTTTTTGCCTTCAAGCTGGGGGATGTTTATTCCGACATTTTATGACGTAGGAATCCTTTTAGGAAGCTTCGGCTTATTCTTTACTCTGGTTTTATTATTTGCAAAGAATCTTCCCGTAGTTTCAATTGCAGAAGTTAAGGCTCATTCTAAAGGTGCTCAAATCCACCATGAGCATGCGGAGGACAAACTTAATGGATAGATCGAATAAGGTTTATGGTATAACTGCATTATTCAGTAAACCGGAAGCAATTCTTAGTGCTGCTGAAAAGGTAAGCGATTCCGGTTATAAAAAATTTGATGTTAACACACCTTACCCTATCCATGGAATGGACAGGGCAATGAAATTAAAACGTTCATTTCTTGGATTTGTAACTTTAACATTCGGGTTTTCGGGTACAGCATTTATTTTGTTTTTTATGTGGTGGACCTTATCAGTCAGTTACAAACTTGTTATTGGCGGAAAACCATTTTTTCCGCTCCCTGCTTTTATTCCGATTACTTTTGAATTTACGGTTCTTTTAGCTGCGATATCTACTGTTTTCGGTATGATTGCAGCTTTCTTTAATCTTCCTAAAAACAGTCATCCTTTAAATGAAACAGAATATATGCGGTCGGTATCCCATAATAAATTTGGAATAATAATAGAAGCCGCGGATCCTTTATTTGATGAAGTTAAACTAACGCAGTTATTAAAGGAATTAGGAGCGGAGAAAGTTGAAACTGTTTATTGGCCGGAGGACGAAAAGTTCAGAATATTTGAACCGAAGTTTATAACTTTCCTGATTATAGTTGCATTGTTTACTTCAGGGACCACATATTTTTCCTTAAATAAATTAATGTATATAGTCCCATTCAACTGGATGGATAAGCAGGATAAAACAATCCCGCAAGAAAAAAGTGATTTCTTCACTGATAAATTCAGCATGAGAACTCCGGTCGAAGGTACAGTTGCAAGAGGATTTATGCCCTATCCGTTTATGGGAGTAGATACACCAAAAGTATTCTTATCGGATCCTTTACTTCCAACAAAAGAGGTTTTGAAATTAGGGCAGAGGAAATTTTTAACATTCTGCACTCCATGTCATGGAAATTTAGGTGAAGGAGATGGACGTTTGCAAGGACAATTTCCCAATGGTCCAACATTCCATTCAAATGCAGTTATTAATATGAGTGATGGCCAGATATACCACATCATAACAAATGGAAGGAACGTAATGCCATCTTATACATCACAAATAACAAGAAGAGAGAGGTGGGCAATTATAAATTATATAAGAGTACTTCAAAGAGCAGAAAATGCATCCGAAGCAGATGTAAAAGAGGCTAAAGAAGAGGAGTCTGGTAAAAATGTCCAATAATTTTGTTTATCAGAAAAAAGAGTTACCTTCTTATATAGGTAAAATAGGAATTACACTCTTAATTATCGGGATAATCCTTGGTGTTATCAGCTATATTGTTAATCCTTCTAGAGCAGCTTTTAGCTACTTAACTTCATATATTTATCTGGTTAGCATTGGTATCGGTTCTCTATTTCTAGTAGCCCTGGAATATACTGCAGGTGCTACATGGAGTACTCCTTTCAGGAGGATTGTTGAATTTTTAGCAGCGGCAATTCCTCTTTTAATTATTCTTGCTGTTCCGTTATTATTTAATCTCCACGACTTTTTCCTTTGGGCTAATAAAGAAGTTGTTGTAAATGATAAAATTTTAGAAGGAAAGACTGCATATTTAAATGTCCCTTTTTTATTAATAAGACTGGCTTTTATTCTAATTTCATGGATAATCTTTTATTGGGTCATAACTAAGAATTCCCGTAAGCAGGATGAGACAGGTGATCAGAAACTAACTACCAGGAACATAAAAATTTCTACGGTTTTCATTTTATGGTTTGCGGTTTCTATTTCCATTATAGCAGTTGATTGGATAATGAGTGTTGAACCACATTGGTTTTCAACAATTTTTGGTGCTTATTATTTTGCCGGAACTACTTGGGCTGCTTTGGCTGCTTTGACTTTAATTGTAGTTCTGTTAAAAGAAAACGGCTACCTCGTTGATAAAATAAAGAAAGATCATTATTACAGTTTGGGAACTTTGCTATTTGCATTTACATGTTTTTGGGGGTATATGGCAGTCTCTCAATATTTGCTTATCTGGTATGGTGATCTCCCGGCTGAAACTACCTGGTTTTTTCATAGATGGCATGGGCTATGGACAGTTTTATCGATTGCTCTAATTGTTGGACATTTTATTGTGCCGTTTCTAGCATTGCTTTCATTCCCATCTAAGACTGATCCAAAAAGATTAAAATTTATATCTATATGGATTCTTGTTTTTCATTTCATAGATGTTTACTGGATGATTATGCCGGGAATGAAAGTAGAATCAGGAGGATATTTCTTTAGCTGGAGCGATCTTGTATTTCCAATAGCAGTTGTCGGATTGTTAATGATCGTATTTAATTCAATGGCAAAAAAATATAACTTGATTCCTGTAGGTGATCCCAAACTGCAAAGAGGATTTGATTTTCGTCTTTAAAATTAATTAAATAATAAAATTTATGTCTGATTTCCAAGATAATTTAAAAGATAAGATTAGAGATTTAAAACAAAATCCCGGAGGGATATTCGGACTTTTATATCCTTACATTTTTATCGTAATTCTAATATTAGGACTTATCTACATGTCTAATTTAGGAGAAATTGCAAGACAAACAATTCCGCCGAATCTTCCTGATACAACTTCTTCTAAACAGTTAAAAATTGAAGAACCAAGAACCGTTGCTGCTGTTAATGTAATGGAATTAAGCGAGCCTACAGATGAATTACTTTCAAAAGGGAAGGGATTATATGAATCAAATTGTGCTTCATGCCATGGAGTTGATGGTAAAGGTGACGGACCTGCTTCTCAAGGATTGAATCCGCCTCCTAGAAATTATACAGTTAAGCAAGGCTGGGTAAACGGGCAAAAAATATCTCAAATATATGAAACCTTGGAAAATGGAATTAACGGCACAGCAATGAGGTCTTTTGATTATTTATCGCCTGAAGATAAATTTGCACTGGCTCATTATATCCGGAAAACTTTCGTTCCAATTCCCCCTATGGATTCAAAATCCGATTTACAAAATTTAGATCAGACTTATAATTTATCTAAGGAAAGAAAAGTGCCGGGGCAAATTCCTGTTAAAGCAGCAATGGATTTAATTATAAAAGAAAACAGTAATAAGGTAAATAAAGTTAAAGAAGCCGTAAAGGAAATCTCCGAAGATAAAAGCGATGGTGCTGTTATATTTAAGAAGGTAACAAAAAATCCTGAAGCCGCAATTATATCATTAATTAATTCATCCGATTGGAAACAAAATAAAAACAAGTTTGTCGACCTGGTAGTTGATAATGTAAACCAGGACGGATTTAATGATAAGATTTTCTTTTTAAGTGATTCCCAGTGGAATGTGCTCTATAATTATATGAGTAAGTTCTTATAATTGGCGATATAAATAAATGAAAAAAATTATAGATATTATTTTAATTGTACTTGTTGCAAGTACAATAAATTTAACTTTTGGAGGGCAAAGCTCCGAACCTAAAGTGCAGGAACATTTAGGTGCAAAAATCCCTTTAAATCTAACATTTAAAGACGAAAACGGAAAGAATGTAAAGCTTTCCGATATTTTCACAAGATCAACTGTTGTAGCATTTGTTTATTATAGATGCCCCGGTTTATGTGATCCTTTGATGACTGAAATTGCAAATGTAATTAATAAAGTAAACCTTGAGCCTGGTATTGATTACGATGTAGTTTCTATTAGTATGGATGATAGGGAAACTACACTGGAAGCAAAAAAGAAGAAAGAAATCTTTACAAGCATGATAACAAGATATTTCCCGGATACGGCTTGGAAATTTTTAACAGGTGACAGTGTAACAATTAAAAAAGCAACCGATGCGGCAGGGTTTGATTTCAAAAGAGTTGGTAACGGATTTATTCATACCAGTGTTCTCATTTTTGTTTCAAAAGATGGAAAAATTTGCAGGTATTTATATCCTGCTTTAACAAGTAAGAAAAAATTCGGTATTCTTCCCTTTGATTTTGAAATGGCAAATATGGAAACAGCACAAGGTAAAGAAATTCCGGTTGTTGGTAAGTTAATACAATTTTGCTTTAGTTATGATCCGCAGGGAAAAACTTATACTATTAATTTGTTAAAAATTTTTGGAGCAGGTGTTTTATTCTTTACTGCAATATTTGTTGTTTTTGTATTGGTAAAACCCAAAAAAGAAAAAAGTAAATAAAGGTAGAAATTTATGTCAAGTGAAGCAGTATCTGTCCCGTTAGATAGTCATTCCAGTTATCTTGATTATACGGGAAAGTATAAAGGTTTAAGGGCCTGGATATTTTCAACCGATCATAAAAGGATCGGGATATTATATTTGGTTGCATTGCTAAGCTGGTTTGCTATAGGAGTAACATTAGGATTTTTGATAAGACTCGAACTTTTTACTCCGGGTAAAACTATTGTAGATCCGCAAGCATACAATTCGTTCTTTACACTTCACGGTGTAATAATGCTGTTTCTTTTTGTTATACCCGGGCTTCCGGCAGTCTTTGGTAACTTTTTCCTGCCTATCATGCTTGGGGCAAAGGATGTAGCATTTCCAAGGTTAAATCTTCTTTCATGGTATTTATATATGATAGGAAGTTTACTTGTATTGCTATCAATAGTTTTACCTGGCGGTGCACCGGATACCGGATGGACTTTTTATATCCCTTATAGTGTCAGAACAAGCACTAATATGATATTTGCTTTAACTGCAGTTTTCATTTTAGGGTTTTCATCTATCCTTACAGGATTAAACTTTCTGACTACAATTCATAGGATGAGAGCACCAGGCATGGGTTGGTTTAAAATGCCTCTTTTTGCCTGGTCTTTATATGCAACCGGCTGGATACAAATTTTAGCTACACCGATAATCGGTATAACATTGCTGCTGGTTATTTTTGAAAGAGTCTTTCATGTCGGGATTTTTGATCCAGGTTTAGGCGGTGATCCGATTATGTTTCAGCATATGTTCTGGATTTATTCACACCCGGCAGTTTATATAATGGCAGTCCCTGCAATGGGTGTAATTTCCGAAATCCTGCCGGTTTTTGCGAAAAGAACAATTTTTGGCTATAAATTTATTGCATTTTCGAGTTTGGCAATTGCAGTTTTCGGTTCTCTTGTGTGGGCCCATCACATGTTTGCAGTAGGAATGAGTGATACCGGTGAATTCATATTTTCTTTATTAACATTTTTAGTTGCTATTCCTAGTGCTATTAAAGTATTTAACTGGACAGCAACATTGTATAAGGGATCTATAACATTGGACCCACCCATGTTGTATGCGCTTGCTGCGATTTTTCTTTTTTCAATCGGCGGATTATCCGGTATAATACAGGGTACTTTATCCGTAGATATTCAAATTACCGATACTGCTTTTATTGTAGGGCATATACATTATGTGGTTTTTGGAATTACCGGTGTGGGAATTTTTGCTGCCTTACATTATTGGCTCCCCAAAATGATCGGTAGAATGTATAATCATAAAGTTGCAAAAGTAGCTTTCTGGATTTTCTTTGTTGGTTTCAATATTCTTTACTTCCCGATGTTTGTTATGGGATGGCTGGGAATGCCGAGAAGGTACTATGATTATTTACCCCAATATACTACCTACCACCAGATATCAACAGTTGGTTCATGGATAATGATTACAGGTTTAATAATTATGTTTTACAACTTAATTAAATCTGTAAAATATGGTGAAAAGGTAGATGCAAAAGCTGTTTGGGTTTATGGTGAAACTCTCGAATGGACTGTCCCAACGCCGCCGCCGCATGAAAATTTTGATGAGATTCCTGCTATTACCGATGGACCATATGAATACAAATTTAACGACGAACCTATTTTGGAAGAGGAGGAAAGTTGAGTACTCAAGAACAAGCAGTAGTTCACGTACAAAGGGATGATCTTAGAACAAGAATGGGAATGTGGCTGTTCCTTTTTACCGAACTGCTTTTATTCGGAGGTCTTTTCTTTGCATATTCTGTCTATCGTTATTTATATGCTTCTGATTTTGCACTTGCCGGCAAAGAGATGCATGTTATTATTGGAGCAATGAATACTGCTATCCTTCTTACCAGCAGTATGACTATGGCTCTTTCAATTACTGCAATGGAAAGAGGAAATAAAAGACTCTCTATTCTGTACCAATTAACAACTATAACTTTCGGTCTCCTTTTTTTAGTAAATAAATATATTGAATGGAGCGCAGAAATTTCAGCAGGAAATTACCCGGGTTCAACCGAATTGGCTGCAAAAAGTCACGGGCAAATTATTTTCTACGGACTTTATTATGTAATGACAGGTCTTCATGCATTACACGTAATTGTTGGTATGACAATTATTGCTGTTATGTGTGCATTCACAATTAAAGATGTAATTACTAAAGATAATTATGTAAAATTAGAAGCTGCCGGGCTTTACTGGCACCTTGTAGATATTATCTGGATATTCCTGTTCCCATTATTTTATCTTATAAATTAAGAAAGAATTGAATGGAAAAACAAGAAACACAAGCTGAACATACTTCTCACAGTTATAGCATATATGTTTTAGTCTGGTTGGGTTTATTAACTTTAACTGCTCTTACAACTGTTGTTGCAGGTATTAACTTTGGTGCATTAACAATTGCAATAGCACTATTAATTGCTTCTACAAAATCTTACCTGGTCTTAACGGTTTTTATGCATCTTAGGATTGAACAAAGAGCTTTCAAAATATTCGTCTTTGTTGCTATGTTCTTTCTTATAATCTCGTTTGTACTTTTATTTTCCGATTATTCTTTTTTGCAAGGATTTATTAAATGATAGCTGATGCTTCAAATTTTGTTGTAACAGTAAATGATGCTTTTATTTTTGTAGTTGCTGTTTCAGTTTTTTTCCTTGCTTTGATAACTATTTTGATGGTAGTCTTTGTTATTAAGTATAACAGCAAAAGAGTTAAAAAAGCAACGAACATAAAAGGCAATCTGGCGCTGGAAATAACGTGGACAGTTATCCCAACACTTTTGGTTTTAATTATGTTTTGGGTAGGCTGGAATGGTTATAAAAAAATGGCTCATGCTCCCAAAGATGCAATGAATATAGATGTAACAGCACAGATGTGGCAGTGGAAATTTAAATATAATAATGGTAAAGAGTCAGATACGTTATACGTCCCACTGAATAAAGATGTGAATTTCAGACTTCATTCTTTAGATGTAGATCACTCTTTCTTTATTCCTGATTTTCGAATTAAAAAAGATGTAATACCTAACAGGACTAATACAGTCTGGTTTCGACCGGAAAAAGAAGGAGAATATGTCCTTACCTGTGCCGAATATTGCGGGTTAAGGCATTCATATATGAGAGCTGTGGTTAGAGTAATGCCCGAATCTACTTTCAGTGCATGGCTGAACGGAAATGAGAATATTAATATTGCATCTGATGATTCATCTTCCAATAAGAACATAAAAGAAGATGATAAATAGTATTGGAAGTTCAAGAGTAAGTTCAAGTTCAAGAGTAAGTTCAAGTTCAAGAGTAAGTTCAAGTTCAAGAGTAAGTTCA